>CAMZGI010000007.1 GCA_947306305.1 uncultured Fibrobacter sp. | reverse complement strand
TTTAATGGGGTGTGATGAATATCCGGGCAATGAATCGAAACTGTGGAAAGTTCGTCTGGTTGGTTTGCTGATAATATTTAGTTGTATTTGTTATTTTTTTAGAAATTTCTCTTGGGATGCTAATGGTGTTTTTGCAAGAATTTTGGCGTCAGTAGCGTTTTGGCTTGTCTGTTTTTTTCCTCGAAATTATTTTTGGCTTTTGCTTACTCGTGATAAAGGCGACAACGAAAAGAAATAGGTTGTAGTATGGATAACGTAAATGTCAAAGAAACTTCCACATCCCTCAAAGTGAGCGGAGCGAACGACCCCGCATCTCTTTCGTCTTTCGTCTCTCGTCTTTCGTCTAATTTTTCGTCGGAAGACGAAAAATTCATGCGTATGGCGCTTCGCCAGGCTCAGATTGCCTTTGACATGAAGGAAATTCCTATCGGTTGTGTTATCGTGAAAGACGGAGTCGTGATAGGGAAGGGCTACAACCAGGTCGAACAGCTCAAGGATGCGACCGCCCATGCCGAAATTATTGCGATTGGAACTGCGGCAAGCACGCTCGACAACTGGCGTTTGGATGACTGCACTTTGTATGTAACTCTCGAACCGTGCCCGATGTGTGCGGGTGCCATCCTTAACAGTCGCGTTTCCCGCGTGGTTTATGGTTCTCCCGATTCACGTTTTGGTGGATGCGGTACAACGATCGATGTCATCACCGGCAATGCCCTCAAGCGCGAAGTGCAAGTGACAGGCGGAATCCTCGCTGACGAATGCCTCGGTCTCCTTAAGGGATTCTTCCAGCAAATGCGATTAGAAAAAGGCGACAGCGGCAACAAGGGCAATCAGCCGTGAGCGATCAGCCGTCAGCCATGAGCAATCAGCAATGAGCTTTGAGTTCTAAGTTGCTAGTTACTAGTGTTTTCTCAAAGAATCCGCATCTTAGGTCTTAAATTTTCTAGTAACTAGTATCTATTAACTAGTAACTCCTAACGAAGTTTCTATATTCTACGCATGAATTTTATCAAGTTTAACGCTATTTCCGCGCTTTCTTTTGCGTTGCTCGGTCTTTGTTCTTGCGAACGGAGCGATATCCATCTTGTCTATAACACGCAGACGGTCGCCCCGCAGACATTCATCCTTGAATCTACGCTGAACGCGAGTTTCCCAGGCGATTCCAACACCGCTCCCGAATCCATGCGAACCAATGTGAGCGTCCGCAGCACCATGAGCCTCTTGATGTCTTACGATGATGGCTCGGGCCGCTTCGAAATGAAGATTGACACCGTCAAGTACAGCAGCGACAAGCGTTCGGTCGATGAATTCCGCAACATCGAAAAATATCTCTCCATTCAGAATTTCCAGTTCAAGCTCGACCGCGATGGAAGTATTTCGAATCCGACTATCGAAAACGCTCTCGACATGCCGTCCGAAGATGAGCTCAACGTGATTCCGCTTTTCCTCAAGGCTCAGCCGCTCTTGCCCGAAAAGCCTGTAAAGCTCGGCGAATCTTGGGAACGTCAGATGCCTATTCGCGGCAAAGGCAACAGCTCCACAACGGTGTATAAGACTTTCACATTGCAGGATGTGTATCTGCAAGACGGCGTGCGGATGGCTAAAATCCACATGGGCATGAAGTATTTGGAACTTCCCGATACGACTTCGAACTTCCAGCTGAAAAGCAGCGACTACGTTATCGGTGACGGCTTTGTTCTCTTTGACGTGACGCACGGGACGCTTGCTTCTGCCGAAATGAATATCGTCGCAGTTCTTGACGTGTGCGACCTTGTCGCTCACGATACGCTTCCGAGCATGAACGTCAATCAGAAAATTACTTTGAGGAATTTGCAATAATGATGCGTAAATTTATTCGTTCCTCTTTCTTGATTGCTTTATCTGTTTTTTCTTTAGCGAGTTTGTCTTTTGCGTCGGGTATGCCGTTCCCAGCAGCGGTTAATGGCAAGGTCTTTTTGCAAGAAAAGAATAGCCCCTATGTGCTCGAACAGGGCGTGGTTGTTGCTGCAAGCGATACATTTGTTGTTGAACCGGGCGTGACTGTCCTCATGGGCGAATTTGCAAAGCTCATGCTTCAAGGAACTGTAAAGATTATGGGGACGGCGGACAAGCCTGTTGTTTTTAGCGGCGCAGACTCCGTGATGAATTGGAACGGCTTCCACATCATGTCGAGCGCTCGTCCTTTTGAAATCAAGAACCTGATTGTCGAAAACGCATTCCGCAATACGGTTTTCCGCTCTAGCGGCACGTTCGAGAATGTCCGTTTTTCAAACAATTATTACGGTCTTTGGGTCGATGAAAGCCCTAGCGTTTCTTTAGTGCGTTGCAAGATGAAGAACAACCGTTACGCGTTGTCTGTCAGGGCTGGTCGTGTTGTCTTGAACGAAACGAGCGTCTCTGAAAACGTCTATGGACTTTATCTTGAAACCGAAGGCAAGATTGATGGCGAAACGGACTTGGTCCGCAACAATCAGGAATCCGACATCCGCAGCGAAGCCGCGGACATGAAGATGACTAAAAAGCGTGTCCGTCGCAATGTATGGCACAACATCGAGGCGTTCTTCTAAGGGGTATTTGTGGAAGAGGCTTTTCGTAGAGCAATCCGTAAGATGACAGGGGCGAGCGTCCGCTTGGCGGTACGCCCCAATCGTTCGGCTATTGTCGCGACGCTTTCGCAGTCCATGATGGTCACTTGGTCTATCGCCCTTTTTGAACATTTGGATGCCATGCTCAACAACCCGTCCGCAAACGTCGGCGGCTCGGAACTCATTTCGTTCAGCGAATCGGCGTGGAAGCTTTGCGAATCGGGGTTCCCGCAGATTTTTAAAGACTGCGAAAAACTTTACAGCGAGTTCCGCACCAAGTGGATTCAGCGCTTCTCGACAGACGAAGTGCTTCGGCTTCTGCTCGAAGGCGGCAATTTCCTTGTCCATGACGAAGAAAAAGGCTGGGCACTCACGGTCAAGAACAACAAGCAAGACATCAACAACTTTTATTCGGCGACGATTCATTTGCTTGTAAGCGATGCCGAACCTTTGTTTGTGCGTATGCATGGCCGCGTGATGCAGCTGCAAGAAAAGCTCTGCAAATACTGGCTCTCCGAAAGCGCGGTGGATCCTGTGTCCAAACTGTTGCCGTGCCTCGAAGCCTCGTTGCGTGAAAAAGAAAATGCGATGGTCGTCTCGCTCCGCTCGTCTTTGAACGCTCTAGCCAAAAAGCGTTTTGCTCAGGCGTTCTCGTCTAAAGGCCCGGTGCGTTATTACCCCTCTGCGATGTCTTGTGCCCGTAACGTTGGACGTTTTTGGAATCCGCATTACGCTTACGAAAACTGCTTTCTTGCTTTTACGGATGACTTTTGCGATTATGCCCAAGGGCTCACGACGCAAATTATCGAATGGTATCAAAGTAAATGGTCGCTGTTCCTTCGCGGATTCTCTCGCGGTCAGTTGAACTTGTTTGAAACTCTTGCTCCTTATCAAGCTCAGAATGTGTAGGTAAAATATGAAAAATGCATTCAACACGATTCTTGTTTTGACGGTGGTTGGTTTTGCAACCCTTATCGCTGGCGCTCTTTACTTTGGCGCACCGGCATTTGGTTGGATTATCATGATCGCCATTATGGCCGTTTACCTGGTCGAACAGATTTCTGCAATCCGCAAGATGAAGCAGATTCTCACTGAAGATGGGATTATCGATTCTTGCGAAAAAGATCACACTTATCCTGAATCGGACGGGAGCGTTGTTTCTAAGAGAATCGAATTGGCAAAAAAGCTTTTGCAAAAGAACATCCGCTTGGATTCCCCGATTGCCTTTGACGTGCTTTCATCGGGTTCTTCGATTCCGCTCAACCGTAGCGTCGGTTCGACTGTCATTCTCCTTGGCTTGATGGGTACGTTCTTTGGTCTTATGCAGTCTGTGGCGACTGCTGGCGGCGCGATTGACAATTCTACGACGCAGGGGACGCTCGACACGATTCAAGTGCTCTTCCAGAACATGAAGGGTATTTTTGGCACTAGCCTTTGCGGTTTGTTCGCCGCATTGATTTTGAGTGCTTGCCGTACGGTTTTGAGTGCCCGTCGCGATGACTTTATGGCTCACCTCGATGCCTTTACGCTCGAAATGCAGAGCGGTGCAAGCGAAGAAGGCGTGATTGAAGAAAATAAGAATGAGCTTGAACGCTTGTTCGATTCTGTCGAGCAAAGTTTGTCTGTGATTGCGGCCTCGGTCAAGGAAGGTTTGTCTGGTGTTGTTTCCATGGTTGGCGAAGAGCTTTCTGCTATGACATCAAAGCTCAACCAAGATGTCGTTGAATCTGTTCAAAAAGTTTCTACGGAAATGACATCTTCGATTAAGACTGTTAATGATTCTTTGGCTCAGTCTGTTGCGAACATGAACGAGTCAGCACAAAAGTTTGGTCAGCTCGTTGGAGCTTCTGTGACGGATGCTTTCAAGCCGATTAACGAAAATATCAGCGCCCTTTCGAAGTCCGTTGAAGCAATTCCTGAAAAGCTTGATGAAAAGCTCAACGGTATTTCAACTTCGTTGAATTCTGGCCTTGAAGGTCTTTCTTCTGGAGTCAAGTCTTCGCTCGATGGCGTTTCTAGCAATGTCGAAAGTTCTCTTACCAAGGTTGCTTCTGATGTTAAGATGGGTCTCGACGGCGTTGCTGCCGATGTCAAGGCTGGGCTTCAAGATGTGGCGAGAGGTTCTATGGATGTCGCTTACCTTACTAAAGACGCGATGGGCGAGGCTTCTGATAGTATTGCAGCATCTGTTGCCGAACAAGTTAAGCAGGCTAACGAACAATGGGCAAGCTTTATGCAGCGTCTCGAAACAGAAACGACTGCCAATGTGGATTCTCAACGCGAAGGCTTGGAAACTCTCAAGAACGTGGCTTTGCAGGTTGCAGAAAAAGCTCAGGCGGGTTCTGCGGAACTTTCCCAGTCCGTTGCCGAAAAGCTCGGCGCTCTTTCTTCCGACATTCTCGGCGCATTCCAGAAGCTCTCCGAAACGTCGTCTGTTCTTTTGGAAGCCCAGAAGGCTCTTACCGAAAGCATCGACAACCGCGTTGTCAAAGAAAAAGAAGCGACGGATGCCCTTGGCGGAAACATCGTGGAAACTGCAGAACTTATGCGCGTGAACCAGTCCGAACTCAGCGCGAATCTCGAAATGCTGCGTAGCGGTCTCGAAACGATTCTCGAAAAGCTCTCGGGCGATACGGCTGAACACGAAGAAGAAGACAACTTTGTCGAGCACTTGAACCAGTCTCTCGAAGCCTTCCACGAACGCGCGAGCGAAGTGCTTATGGAAAATGCCGTCAAGACGCAGGAAATCTTGCTCGAAGTGCTTGAACAGACGCAGCGTTCCACGATTGCTCAACAGCCTAAGGCCGAAGGTTAATCATGCGTCGCAATAGAGAGGAAAACAGCAATCCCTGGATGGCTTACACGGACTTGGGTGTAGCCCTTGTGTCGCTATTTATCCTTGCGTTTGTAGCGATGGCGACCCTTAAGGAGCAAAAGGCCGAAGACTTGACGCGTACCGAAGAAGAAGTTCTCACGTGCCAAGAACAGATGCGTAAAATTGCGGCTGAACGCAATGCTCTTTTGTCTAAAAGCTTGCAGACTTCCATCGAAGCGGGGCTTATCGCGCTCGAAGATGGCAAAATCCAGATTCAGGCGAGCTTCT
The DNA here is from genome assembly GCA_947306305.1 of uncultured Fibrobacter sp. GTDB lineage: Bacteria > Fibrobacterota > Fibrobacteria > Fibrobacterales > Fibrobacteraceae > Fibrobacter. Next base: position 24,072 of record CAMZGI010000007.1, on the reverse strand, counting down.
TGTTCCCGATTAACGGAGCGAACCTCACCAAAGAAGGCGAGGGGGTGATTCGCGGCATCAGCAAAGGTCTTTTGGAATCGCTCGATACGACCGATGTTATCATGGTGAGCGGGTTTACTGACGACATCCCGTTTAGCGGCTCGACCTCTTATACGAACTGGAATCTTTCTACCGAACGCGCGGTGAATGTGGTCAAGATGCTTGTAAAGATGGGCTTCCCGCCCGATAGGCTTTTTGCCGCTGGCTTTGGCGAACACCGTCCCAAGTACCCGAACGATAGCGAAGAACATCGTCGCTTGAACCGTCGTGTGGAAATTGGCGTGACCCCGCTCCAGTCGAATACTCCGATAGTCTCTTCAAAAGGAAAGGGAAAACGCTAATGGAGATGACTTCAACCGCCTTGGACGAAAAACTGTCCGAAATCAAGCAGAGCATAGATGCCATTCGCAAGACTGGCAAGCTTTCGCATTGGCGGATGGTTTACGCGGATACGCTTTATACGCGAGCCCAAGAATATGTGGCGGTCGATAGATTCCCCGAAGCGAATTTGGTTGTGCAAAAGCTGGAACGTTGGCTCAAGGCACATCAGCCTGCGTTGGTGACAAATGTTGCAGAATCACGTCCTCCGATGATTTTCTGGAATGCGGAACTTTTGAACAAGATTGTAGGCCGCATCCGCATGACGCTTTCGTCAAAGAAAATGCTCGTGCCTTCGACAGAACGCGATTCTATTAACCGTCGTTTGAATTTGGTCGAAAGTTGGATTCAAAAAGGCGAATTCCTTGTCGCTCATGACGAGCTTTTGGCTTTGCGTAGCGCCTTGATTGCGCGTCTGCGCCGCAGTTACCGCGCCCGCATAGTCGCATCGACGGCTTACAGCGGAAATTATATGCAGCCGACAAGTTCTATGGTCGGTCTTTACAATTCCCTCCACACTCTCGAAGAAACGTTCCACATCGTGGGCGAGCATGACCCGATTTGGATTGAAGATTTCCTCGAAATTTACAACAATTTATTCAGAATTGTCGATCGACTTGTCCCGCAAGACAAGAAATAGTATATTATTAAGCTAGAAGTCATAGTTTATAGGAGAATTTTATGCGACTTGTATCTGGTAAGGTGGCTCTAGCCGCTGCGATGTGCTCTCTTTTCGGTTTGATGGGGTGCAACACGACGGATTCCGACCATGATTGGTTTGATGATGTTGTCGTTAAAGACGGCAAGCTTGTTGACCCTCGCGATGGCAACGAGTATGGCGTTGCTTTGATTGGCGGCTACTACTGGATGACTGAAAATCTCCGTTATGCAGATAGCAATAGCATGCGAATTCTCAAGGATAATTCCTGGTGCTATAACAATGACAAGAAGGAATGTGAAAAGCACGGACGTTTGTATTCTTGGACTGCTGCAAATGCCGTTTGCCCTCCGGGCTGGACGCTCCCGACATCGATTATGTGGACTGCATTGATGAACGCTGTAGATAGCGAAAATGGAGACGAAGGCGTTGGTACAAGTTTGAAGTCTCTTGACGGTTGGGACAAGTCCGATAGCGCTGCTGCTCCGACGAACCGTTTTGGCTTTAACGCAAAGGCTTCTGGACGCCGCAATAACGATGGCGAAACGTTCTTGAGCACAGGCAAAAACGCCTTCTTCTGGTCGTCTGTTGAAAAAGATAAAGGAACCGCTTTTGGCTGGAATCTCCGTAATGACTTGGATTTGTTGCAGGAAGGCAATTTTTACAAAGATCATGGTCTTTCCGTCCGTTGTGCGGCGAATACGTTTGCCGTTCGCGTCACCGGTCCTTTGGATTCGTCTTACATAGACAAGATTCCGCATAGTTATGGTTCGTTGAAATACGAAGGTGAAACGTATAAGACGGTTAAGATTGGCGGTCTTGAATGGATGGCTGAAAACTTGAATTACAATGCAGAAGGCAGCCATTGCTATAAAGACGAAAAGGACAACTGCAAGGAATTCGGTCGCCTTTATTCGTACAAGACTGCAAAGACGGTTTGCCCTGATGGCTGGCATTTGCCCACAGGCGAAGATGTCTCCTCGTTGAAGGGAAACATTCCAAAGAGCAAGCTGTTGCGTTCTACGTCTGGCTGGAGCGACAAGGCTTCGAAGGGGCTTAACTTCTGGGGCTTTAATGCAAAACCGGCTGGCGGTAAAGATAGCGGTGATTACTTTGACATGAAGACTAGCGCTTATTTCTGGGTTGATTCTGGAGAAAGTCCTAACGACGCTTCGGTATTGTGGATAAATTACTACGACGAAGCACCGTCTATTGTTAAACACGACGCTAAGAAAGAATTCTCCGTCCGCTGCGTAAAAGATAAGTGAGGCGAACGAAGCGGTCGTCAAGCTTGCTTGAACGACCATTTTTGAGCCGAAACGGTTTGCACTACGAAGTAGTGCAACGATTAGTGTGTCGCGAGGTCGCTCGCGACGCTCGCTTTGAACCATGAGGTCGCATTCCTTTGCGAATGCTTTGAGTAAAGTAAATGCACCTTCTGTGCGAATATTAAAAAACGATCCGTTATCGGATCGTTTTTTGTGTCGTCATGACGGACTGCATTCCGGCCTCTGAGCCGGAATCGCCATGCCCATCTCGTCATTCCGGCCTCTGAGCCGGAATCTCCTTTGCAATCCCTATTACTTCTTGAACTTCTTCAGTATCGCGGCTGCCTTCGTGAACTGCTGCTTCACGGACTTCGGACCCGTACCGCCTTCGATGTTGCGCTTGCTGATACTGTATTCGAACGTAAGCGTCTTCTTCATCTTGGCGACGTCCGGGACGCCTGCGGCGGCCCAAGCCTCGTCGGAAAGTTCCGTGAACTGCTTGCCTGCACGTGCTGCATCACCGACGAGGCTTCCCACGACGTGGTGGGCGTCGCGGAACGGAACGCCTGCTTCAACGAGCAAGTCGGCAAGGTCTGTGGCGAGGAGTGCCGGGAGCATCTTGGCGTGCATCGTTTCGAAGTTGAAACGAGCCGTTTCCAAAGCTTCCTTCATCACGCGGAGAATCACCTTCACGTTGTGGACGCTATCGAAGACCGGTTCCTTGTCTTCTTGCAAGTCGCGGCTGTAGCTGAGCGGAGCGCCCTTCACGAGCGTGTAAAGCGAAGTGAAGTTGCCGAGCATACGGCCAGACTTTCCGCGGATAAGTTCCATGGAGTCCGGATTCTTCTTCTGCGGCATCATCGAAGAACCGCTGGAGAATGCATCGTGCAACGTGAGGAATCCAAATTCGCAAGAGCTCCAGTTCACAAAGTCTTCGGCGTAGCGGCTCATCGTGTTCGCGATGATAGCGAGGTCTGCTTCGAATTCGAGCATCATGTCGCGATGGCTTACCGCGTCAATGCTGTTCGGGCTCACGTCCTTGAATCCGAGAGCTTCGGCCACGAGAGCGCGGTGGTAGGGGAATGCAGAACCGGCCATGGCTCCACTGCCGAGCGGGAGCTGGCTATGCAATTCCAAGAAGTTGTCGAGACGCTTCACGTCACGGCTCACGGCAAAGAACATGCTCATGAGGTAATGGCTAAAGTAAATCGGCTGGGCCTGCTGCAAGTGAGTGTAGCCCGGCATCATCTTGCCAAAGTACTTCTTTGCAAGGTCCAACACCGTTTCCATGAGTTCCACTTCGAGAGCGCGGATTTCAGCAGCGCGGTGACGCATGTAAAGCTTAAAGTCCGTGCAGACCTGGTCATTGCGGCTACGGCCCGTGTGGATCTTTTTGCCGAGAGCGCCGATGCGTTCGGTGAGCACGCGTTCCACGGCCATGTGGATGTCCTCGTCGCTATCGCACCAGAGGTTCTTGCCGGCGTGATAATCGTCGAGAATGCTCTTCAGTCCATCGCAAATCTTCTTGTAGTCCGCCTTAGAAAGAACTCCCGATTCCACAAGTCCCTTGCCATGTCCGATGCTTCCTTCGATATCTTCTTCGATGAGTTCTGCATCAAACTGCAAGCTGAAACTTAAATCGACCATGCTTTGCGCCATGCCGCTTGCGAAGCGTCCGGTCCACATGTTTGTCTGAGTATCTTTCTTTTTAGCCATAATAAAACCTCAAATAAAAAAGCCGAGAATCCGGCTGGAATTTCTCGACAAAAAGATAAAAAATTTTTGGTCTTTTTTTACTCTTCGTTTTTGCTTTGTTCGACTGCTTTTGCTTTTTTTGCATTAAAGTGCGATTCGATGCAGTCGCTCAAAATTTTATAGGATTGACCGCCAACGTAGCATGTGGTGTATTTTTCTTCATCGCGAACATACTTTGTAACGGCTACTTGGACACCGTCAATGTAGAAGTTGAAATTCCCGTGCCTCATTCCTTCGACGCATTTGCCAGTAACATTGACTTGCTGATTGTATTGATCGACAAATTCCCAAGTTGCGTTTCTAACGTGGAGTCCCGAACAGTTGTGCGGACGGTGTATTGATTCTTCGTCTTGGAGAGTTTTGTATTCTGCACTAGCGCAAGAACAAAGAACCATTGCCGCTCCGAGAACAATTGCTTGAGCAAATTTCATATAAACCTCAAATAAAAAAGCCGAGAAATCTCGGCTGAAATTTCTCGACAAAAGATAAAAATTTAGTCCCAAACGCTCTTAGGCTTTTGCTGACGAACGGGGGCGTTGTTATTGTTTATGCCTCTAGTTCTTTCGACATAAGCTTTCATGCAGTAGCTCAGCGGCGTGTATGATTGTCCGACACCAGCTAAGCAGTTTGTTCTGACTTCTTCATCGCGAGCGTACTTGGTTCGTGCAACTCTGAATCCGTCAACGTAAAAATCGAAGGTTCCGTTTTTCATGCCTTTAGAGCATTTGCCTGTAACATGGACGTGCTGACCGTATTGGTCTGTAAAGTCCCAAGAGGCTCCGCTGAGGTGAAGCCCAGAGCAGTCGTATGGGCGATGCTTCGAATCTTCGTCTTGGTATCTGTCATATACTGCGCCAGCACAGGAGCAAAGAACCATTGCGGCTCCGATAAGGGCTATTTGACTTAATTTCATATAAACCTCAAATAAAAAACCGAGAAAAATCGGTAGAAGTCTCTCGGTCAAAAGTAATAAAATTTGTTTGGATTTTTAGAAACCAAGACCTAAGCTGAACCTGAATCCATGCATGTGGCTCGTTTTACGTTCGAATTCGGGTTCCTTGTCTTTGCCAACATTCTTCGTTTCATAGTATGGCGTAGAGAAGAAGTCAACAAAGTACTTTGCTTGCAAAATAAAGGTGATGCGGCTTGCACGGTTGAACATGACACCACCGCCAAGGCTTGCAGAAAGACCGTTTGCGCTCAAGTCGTCAGAATTGTAGTAACGACGACCATTATAATAATAATCATCATCTTCGTTGCTTGTACGCCAGCTGTAGGCGAGGCCGCCGCCTACGAACGGAGTGATGTTCGATGATCCGAACGGATAGAAGATGGAAAGAGCGATGTCGCACATGGTCGGTTTTTCTTTGTTTTCGCCCAAGTTGCTAAACGACAAGTCCATGCTGAAGAAGAGGTTTCTTGCGTCGTAGAACATGAAGAATCCAAGACCTGCAGCCATGTCAGCTTCTGGAGCAAGAGCGAGGTTGCCAAGAATGTTCAAACCGTAGTAGGTGGTTACGCCTTTTCTCTTGGGCTTCTTGGTTTCTTGTTCGGTGACGGTGTAAATGTCGTCGTCATTGGTTGCCTTGTTCTTGGTGCCAATGTTTTTAGCGACACGCTGGATAATCGGGTCGAAGTCGTCCGGGTTCTTTGCCTTGAGGCGGTCGCTCCAAACGGCGGACTCGTTATTGATGTCGTAGAGCTTGAAGGAGGTGATGACGTTTTCGCCAAGACGAGTGAATTCGGCCATGATGAACTTGGTGCAGTTCTTTTCGATAGCTTTTTTGTTGATGGCTGTGCGGTCGTCGCCCTTGAGGGAGTCTTCTTCGGCATGGTTGACCAGAATGTAACGTCCGTCGTCTTCGGCGTAGGCATTCATGAGTTTTTCGGCTGCAACACCAAAGTCAGGGTTCAAGCCGACCATGTTGAACGGAGCCAAATAAACACGTTCGCTTGCGTAAATGGATGCCGCAAGTGCAAGTGATGCTGCTAAAAGTTTTTTGATGCTGTTCATCATAGTAATTGTCCTTCTTTTTTATTCTCTTGCCTAAAAATCTTGAGGTCAAAGCCAAAATCAAGGTTTTAGGTAAAAGAGTCCTTACTCTACTACTTAATCTAGAAAATATAAGTTAAAAAGAAAAGCGATTTTTATGATAAATTTCAAATTAGATGATAAAAGGGGTGTTTTAGTTGCCAATTTGCACGATTTGGTGATGAAAAACACTTTTTAAAGCTCTTTTTCGAGCACTTCTTTCATTTTTGCGGTCAATCTGGTGGCTTCTTTGGTCATGGGCTCTTTTGTAAATTCTTCAACTTTTATCGTGGGCAGCACTTTTAGCTTGAAATGATAACGTTCTGTGGGGTGGTATCCTAATACCTTGTCGTTCTTGCCCATTCCGATTTTATCGTTGCCGCCAAAATAAATTGGGACAATGTCGTTTTTTGAATAAATTGCAAAGCGTGCGGCTCCTTTTTTGAATTCCCACGGTTCGCCGCGTTTTGAACGAGTGCCTTCGGGGAATATGATGAGGTTGTTGCCCTCGGCCATGGATTGCTTTGCTTGTTCTAACTGCTCGTCGAACGGAATGTTGTTTGGAATATAGAGGTTCCTTACAATCAGCGATACGAATTTGTTGTTAACGAGGTCGCCCTTGACAATGCAGTTGGCTCTTGGAATAAGCGAAAAAAGGACGACAACGTCTAAAATCGAGGGGTGGTTTGCTATGACGACCTTGGAGCGGAGGTCGGTAAGCGCATCTTTGTTCTCGACGGACACGCGGATGCAGCCAATAAACGTGATGACCTTGACGTAAAGGATAAAGCAAGCGTGGTTGAACTTGCGGGCGATGACTTTGAACCTTCTTTCGGAGAACCCGGCAAGGACGTGTAGAATGGGGAATACGAACAACCCAGCAAGCAAGCTGGAACCCCAAAAAAGGGCGTAGCTTATGAGCTTTGCGATGACGTGCCAGACGTAGCAGATTTTTTGGAACATGGTGTTACAGCCTTTGCATGTCGATGGCGCAGAGGAAAGCTAATGCTTGTTCTGCTGCGGTGTCGAAGTTGTTGCGCAGCATCTTGAGGTTAGCGAGCTGGCTTGAAACATCGACGTTCTTTAAGGTTTGGTCGGCTTTGGATTCGTCGGTCGTGAGCCTTAAGGCGATGGCGCAAACGGCGTTCGGGTAGGGGACTCCTGCGACTGGGGCGTAAGTTTCGGGAATGAGCTCGTCTGCAAAAATGAAGGTGCGTGTGTCGCTGTCTTCGCTTTCAAGTGCGGCGAGGCAATCTGCAAGTCCTGTGATAAATGCGTCCTTTCCAGAGAATACCGCGGAGTAGCCGGCGGTGTTTTGTTCAAGGATGGATGCGTTAGCGATAGAGGCGTTAAAGACGGACAGGCTAAAGTGGGCGGGGGAGACTGTACCCGTGTCGATTAACGTTTGCGAAATTTTAAGCTGCTGGCTTATTTCTCCAAATTGCGAAGAAAATGTCACTTTGCACGGCGAGAGCTTATTGCCATTTTGGTCTTTTGAAACTTGCTCGCTCACGAGAACTACCATTCGCGAAAGGTAGCTCAGGCGCCGCCTTGTTAGCATGGGAACAAATGATACATCTGGCTTGGTTTGAGCGTCCGAAGGGACAAAACGTGCTAATTTTTCAATGTAAACTCTGTGAGGCATGTAATCAATATAAAATTTTTCTATATTGTTGTCTAAAAAATAATAATGCTGGATTGAGGTTATTAGTAATATTATGTCCGATTTGAACAATCGAATTAAGGAAGTTATTATCGAGTCTTTGGAACTCGAAGACATCACGCCTGCCGATATTGTGGATTCTGCTCCGATCTTTGGCAAGAACGAAAAAGGCGAAGGTCTTGGCTTGGATTCCATTGACGCACTTGAATTGGGCATTGCCATCAAGGATAAATTTGGGGTCTCTTTTTCTTCTGCTAAAGAAGAAACGAAGAAGCATTTTGCATCGGTCGATGCTCTTGCTGCTTATATCACGGAACATTCTGAGGGTTGATTTATGGAAAAACAAGAAATTTTTGATAAAATCAAGGCTGCACTTGTTGATGATTTTGAAATCGATGAGGCGAAGCTTGTTCCAGAAGCAAAACTCTATGAAGACTTGGAACTGGACAGCATCGATGCCGTCGATTTGATTGTGAAACTCAAGTCGTTTTTGCCGAGAAATATCGACCCTGAAGTGTTTAAGAGCGTACGCACTTTGCAGGACGTTGTAGATGCTATCTACAACCTAATTCACAGCTCGGAAAGCAAGTAATGAAGCCTATGGCGGGAAAGATTTTCTTTACCGCTGTTTCGGTTTTGTATCCGTTCATTGTATTTGGCGGAATAAAACTTTGGGGGCTTTCGCCACGGCGCATAAGCCTTGTTCTTTTGTCTCTTGCGTTTTACTATTTCTTGATTTTTACGCGGAGCAAAACGGGTTCTGACCGTGGTCGAAACGCTGTTTTGGCGTTGCTTGTCCTTGCGTGCGCGGTAGTGGCGTTTGTTGCAGATAACATCTTTTTTGTCAAGTTCTACCCGGTGCTAGTGAACTTAAGTTTGCTTGCATTTTTTGGATGGACGCTTTGGAAACCGCCTAGCTTTGCATTTCGCATGGCGAATTTGGCGGACAAGAATTTAAAGAATTCTGCGTCTTACAATGCGGTGGAACGCTATTGCAAAAAAGTGACGATTGTCTGGTGCTGCTTCTTTATATTCAATTCCATTGTTGCCGCTCTCACGGTCTTTATCGGGTCGGACACGGTATGGTCGCTTTACAATGGCCTGATTGCTTACATTTTAGTGGGCTTAATTTTTGCAATAGAATATTTGGTTCGAAAAATGGTGCAAAGTAAAATGCAATCGTATGTTCCGGTATGTGATCTGGAACTAAATTCCCGCCCCGCCGGGGCTCTCGTCAGTTTTGATGCTGGCGATAGCAGCGCGAATAAAACTTGGGGCGATTTCGTCAGCGATGTTTCCAAGGTGCGTTACTATATAGAAGCACGTGAAAATGTGCCTTGGATTTTGCATTGCGAAGATTCCTATTATTTTACGGTTTCGCTTTTGGCGATGCTCCAGAGCGGGCGCAAGGCTCTTGTGACGGCGAACCGTCAAGAAGCGTTTATCAAAGAAATCAAGAAGCCGGAATACGGATTCTTGACGGATGAACCTTTTTCTGCTTCTGGCGATGCGACTTGCACGGCGACGTTGATTCAGGATGTGCTGAATTGTGCTGAAAATGCGGGTGAACTCAAGTTCGGCAAGTTCGACAAATCGGCTGCGAAGATGGTGATGTACACGTCGGGCACGACGGGCGAACCGAAAGCGGTTGCGAAGTTGTTCTTGCAGTTCGAAAATGAACTTTTTGAGCTGGTGAAAGTCTTTGGCGACGACTGGCTTAATCGCAAAGTTTATAGCACGGTGAACCACCACCATATTTACGGTCTTTTGTTCACAGCTTTGCTCCCGATTGCGACGGGGCTTCCGTTCCGCAGGCACCGTATTGATTTCCCTGTCGAGCTGTTTAGTTTAGCTGATACGTCGGCGGTGGTGGCTTCGAGCCCTGCGTTCTTGAAGCGTTTGTCTTTAGAAACGGATAGGCCTGCTGGCTTTAGAAAGTTTAAGTTTGCCCCGATTATTTATTCGTCCGGTGGCCCGCTTCCCGAAGATGTGGCACGCAAGGCGAACGAAATTACAGGCTTTTGGCCGATGGAAATTTACGGCAGTACCGAAACGGGAGGCATTGCATATAGGCAATCCAAGAATGGACCTGTGTGGACTCCGTTTGAAGTTTGCAAGATGAGCGTTGCCGAAGATGGCTGCTTGAATATCAAGTCGAGCTACATTCTCGAAGCGGAAGGATTCACGACGGGCGACTTGGTTGATCTTTACGATAACGGTCGTTTTTTGCTGAAAGGTCGTTCGGATTCTATCGTGAAAATCGAAGAAAAGCGAATCTCGCTCCCAGAAGTCGAAAGCCGCTTGAAGCAGACGGGCTTGGTCGCTGACGTGCGTGTTGTTCCCATGGTGGGAAAGCGCCAGTATTTGGCTGCGGCGATAGTCTTGAATGCGGCTGGACGCAAGCAATTTGAAGGGGCGACAAAGCTCTCTATCAATAATTACTTCCATGACTTTTTGCTGAAATTTATTGAAAATACGGTTTCTCCGAAAAAGTGGCGCTACCTTGAAGAACTTCCGCAGAATACAGAAGGAAAAATCCGCATGCGAGATATTCAGGCGTTGTTTAACCTTGCGGAAAGTCCGAACTTTAAGATTTTGAAGTTCCGCAAAGAGCCGGGCGTATGGACGGGCAAGGTGGTGTTCCCTGCATCTAGCGATTATTACGATGGGCATTTCCCTGAATTCAAGTTGCTGCCAGCGGTGGCACAGGTCGATATGGTGCTCCGTTTTGCTCGAAACTTCTTGGATGTGCCGAAGAACATTACAAAAATTCACAGAACCAAGTTTGCAAGCCCCATTTTGCCAGATGTTCCTGTGACGGTGAAAATTACCTATGATGCCAAATCTGCCAAGGTGACGTTCAGTTATACTAAAGCTGCTGAAGCGATGGGCGATGGCGAAAAGTTGCTTTCGAGCGGTTCTATCACGATGATTCCTGAGACGAAAAATCCTGAAGGTGCTAAAAATGCCTAAGCCGATGCAGAACGATGCTGATTTTCGACTATGCGCGATTGTCCCTGTTTATAGGCACGAACAAGCTTCGCGTCATGTGGTGGAGTCGCTTGTCGCGTTGAATATCCCTGTGATTCTCGTGGATGATGGCAATGCTCCCGAAGGTCATGAAATTCTTGTTCAAGTGGCGCGTGACTTTGAAAATGTGCAACTGGTAACGAACAAAGTCAATCTCGGCAAGGGCGGCGCGGTGCGTTCTGGCATGGAATCCGCAGTGAATGCGGGCTTTACGCATGCATTGCAGGTCGATGCCGATGGGCAGCATGATGTGAGTGCCGTTCCTTTTTTTGTAAAGGCTGCTAAAAAGCATCCCCAAGATTTTATTGGCGGATTCCCGCAGTATGACGATTCTGTGCCGAAAGCTCGCGAACGTGGTCGCAAAATTACGAATTTCTGGGTCGCGGTTGAAACGCTTTCGATGGAAATTCCCGATGCCATGTGCGGTTTTCGCGTGTATCCGCTAGCATCGACGTGGCCTGTGGCAAGGCGTTTGCGTAACTTGCGCATGGGCTTTGACATTGAAACGCTGGTGCGTTTTTCGTGGGCTGGCATCCGCATGCGTTTTTACCCGATTAAGGTGTGCTACCCCGAAGATGGCGTGTCGAATTTTAGAATGTTCCACGACAATGTCGCGATTTCGATGACGCATACCATGCTTTGCTTTGGCATGATTGTAAGGCTTCCGCTGATTCTTGCACGCCGCTTGTTTAAAAAGAAATAACCATGAATTCAAAAACTGAAAACGCCAAGGCAAATGATGTCTTGAACGAACACTGGGCGGATATTAAGGAAGTCGGTGGGAGTCTTTGGCATTTTCGATTTATGCTTTGGATGGTGTGCCATTTGCCGTTGTTCTTGGTGGAACTTATCACGGCGGTGATTTGCTTTTTCTTTTGGCTGGGTGCAGTCCCTGTTCGGATGCGGTCTAGAGTTTATCTGGAACATTTGCACAAAGCGGGCGGCAAGCGTCCCGGACTTTTTGGAACGTACAAGCATGTGTTTTCGTTTGCTCTCTCGATGATTGAAAAGCTTTTGGGATGGCGTGGCGCGGTGACGCTGAACAAGATTGAAACGCAAGACGACGACGCTCAAGAAATGTTTGACTTGCTCAATCGTGGGGAAGGGGCGTTTTGCCTTTGTTCGCATTTAGGGAACATCGAAATGCTCCGCTCGCTGACAGGTTACGGCGGATTTTTGACAAAGAAGGAATTTGAAGTTTTCCCGGTCATTGATTTTTCGAGAACGACAAAGTTTAACGCTCTCCTTCGCGAATTGAACCCTGATTTGATGGATCATGTGATTGACGCGAACACCATTGATGTCGAAACAGCCATTAAGATGAAGGAGCATATTAAAGACGGAAACCTTGTGGTGATTGCTGGGGACCGCACGTCCGCTTATGCGAGAGAACGCAATATCGTGACGACGTTCTTTGGCGAAGAAGCGAAATTCCCAGAGGGCGCTTTTTCGTTGGCGGGGATTTTGAATGCCCCGATTTTCTTTATTTTTGCGATCCGCAAGAAAGATTTTGATATCCGCTCGACGTATGAATTGCATGTGGTTCGTGCGAAGACATCGCTAGATTGTTCCCGTAAGGAACGGCCTGAACGTTTAAAAATGCTGCTGTGCGAATATACCGAATTGTTGGAACTGTTGTGCGTAAAGCATCCGTATCAGTGGTACAACTTTTACAATTTTTGGGAAGGATAAATTAATTGGAGAACAAAGAAATGAAAACTGTAGTTATTGGAAATGGAAAACTTTCCATTGAAGATATTGTCGCGATTGCTAAAAAACAGGCTCTCGTCGAACTGGACAATTCCCCAGAGTTTCAAAAGAAAATTGATTCTGGTGCGGAATTCTTGGACGAAGCTTTGGCGGAGCATGGCGGCATTTATGGAGTAACGACGGGCTATGGTGATTCTTGCACGCAGGTTTTGCCGCCAGAACATTACTATCAGCTTCCGATTAACTTGACGCGTTTTCATGGATGCGGTCTTGGCGATTACTTTGATGCAGAAACGACTCGTGCCATCATGGCTGTTCGCTTGAACACGCTTGCACAGGGATTTTCGGGCGTGAGCTATGCTTTGCTCAAGATTATTACGTTGTTCTTGCAGAACGATGTTCTGCCGCTGATTCCGCAGGAAGGCTCTGTGGGCGCGAGCGGCGACTTGACTCCGCTTTCGTATTTGGCGGGTGCCGTAATTGGCGAACGCGACGTGATGTACAAGGGCGAACGCCGTTCTTCTTTGGACGTGATGAAGGAATTGGGAATTACTCCGCACAAGTTCCGCCCGAAAGAAGCGATTGCGATTATGAACGGCACTGCAGCGATGAACGCGGTTGCTTGCATGGCGTATTCCCGTGCAGAATACCTCTCGGATTTGGCTTGCCGCATTACAGCGATGATTACGGTTGCCATGAAGGGGAACGCTTACCACTATTACGAGCGTTTGTTTGAAGCAAAGCCGCATCCGGGTTTGATGACCGCTGCAAAGAAAATGCGTGATGCATTGAATCTCGAAGTGGTGAAGAATGTGGTTCCTGAAAAAATTCAAGACCCGTATTCATTGCGTTGCGCTCCGCATATCATCGGGCTTTTCTATGATTCTAGCGCGTTCTTGCGTCAGCTGATTGAAATTGAACTCAATAGTGCAAATGACAATCCGATTGTCGATCCTTTCACCAAGAATATTTTCCACGGTGGGCATTTCTATGGCGGTCACATTTGCTTGGCGATGGATACGCTCAAGAACATGGTCGCAAACATTGCGGATCTTTTGGACCGCCAGCTTGCGATGATTGTCGATATCAAGTTCAACCGCAACTTGCCGCCAAACCTTGCCGGTAGCAAGGGCGATTACGATATCAACCACGGCTTTAAGGCGGTGCAGATTGGCGTGTCGGCGTGGACTGCCGAAGCTCTCCACCTTACGATGCCGATGAGCGTGTTCAGCCGTTCTACCGAATGCCACAACCAAGATAAGGTCAGCATGGGTACGATTGCTGCTCGCGATTGCATCCGCATTTTGGAGCTTTCGGAACAGGTGGCTGCTGCTGTACTTTTGGCTTCTGCTCAGGCACTCCGCATTCGCTTGGAACGCAACGAAATTGCGGAAGACCGCATCAAAAATCTGAAGACAACCTACGATCAGGTGTTCTCGAAGTTTGCTCCGCTGGAATGCGACCGCCAGCTCGAAAAGGACTTGCGCAACACGTTGGAACTGATTCGTAGCAAGTTCTATGACGTTTAATGGAAATATGCGAATTTATGGCTGAAAAGAAAATTAAGGAAACCGTTGAATTCCAGATTGAATTTTACGATGTCGATTCGATGCAAGTGGCATGGCACGGCAATTACGTGAAGTTCATGGAAGTGGCTCGTTGCGCATTACTCAAGAAAATTGGGTATGATTACAACGAAATGACCAAAAGCGGGTTTGTCTGGCCGGTCGTAGATTTGCATATTAAATATGTTCGTCCGATGATTTTTATGCAGAAGATTCGTGCCGAGGTCACACTTGAAGAATACGAAGTCTGCATGAAGCTTTCGTACAAGTTTAAGGATGCCGAAACAGGCTCTTTGCTCACGAAGGCTGAAAGTACGCAGATGGCGGTCGATATGGAAACTAAAGAATCGCTTTGGGCATGCCCGTCTTGCTTTGTCGATAAGGTGCGGGCGTTCCTCGAAAGCGACTCTGAAAAATAAAGGACTGTAGAAATGCTTTCGCTAAGACGTTTTTGTGGTTTGTTCTGTGCGTTGCACCTCGCCTTATGCGTGGGCGCGTTTGCTGCGGATCGCGCAGCGGTTTTTGAACATCCGGTGACTGCTGCAACCAAGGCAGAAATTGCTCGCTCTTTGGCACAAGTATCAAATTACCAGATCGTGCAAGGCGATTTTAAGCAGACAAAGTCCATAAAGAAGTTGAATCGCGATTTTGTTTCGACAGGGACGTTTAGCATCTCAAAAAAGTCGGGCGTAGTCTGGAATACGCAAAAGCCGTTCCCTTCGGAATTGACGGTTTCGGATTCTTCGATTACGGAACGCAGCGCGAATGGGGCTGTGCGGACGATTTCGACAAAAGACAATCCGATTTTTGCGGAATTTTCTAAGGTCATCAAGGCGATGCTTTTCGGGAATATCTCGGAACTAGAAGCGAACTTTAAGCTGTTTTACGAAAAATCTCCGAGCGATTACAAGGACGGATTTAGGGTTGGACTTGTGCCGCGTGAACCTGCTATGCGTAAAGTCATTGCTAATATTGTAATGGATGTTTCGTCGTTGCTGCATCGAGTTGTAATTATAGATGGGGATGGAAATCCTGTAATTTATGAGTTCTCGAACCAGAAGGTGACGGAATAATCGTTCTCGAATTAAGTGATGGATTAGGGTTGATTCATGGGTCGGAAAAGTTTGAATGCTAAAACTGGAGTGATTCTTTGGGTGGCGATTCATGCCGTCTTGATTGCTCTTGGCTTTTCTGTTCCGTGGAAAATGGATTCCGATTTGTATTCGGTGCTGCCGGAATCCAATGAAATGAAAAATGTGAGTGCTGCTGAAAAAGTGCTTAGCGCTCGCACCATGCGAAACATTACGGTTCTCGTTGGGCATGAAGATTTTGAAATTGCACGTTCTGCGGCGGTTGCTTTAGATAGTGCATTTTCAGGGGATTCTTCTTTTGACGAAGTGCGTTTTTATGTAGATGGACACCCGTTTGACGAAACGCATCAATTTTTAGTTGAGAATCGCTATAAAATTCAGGGAGCGGAGGTTCGCGAAGCTCTTGCAACGCAGAATCTTGAAAAGATAAAATACAATGCGTTGTCAAAAATCTACGGCTTGTTTTCGTTTGCGGACTTGAACCGTTTGGAAGAAGATCCGTTCTTGTTGGGGGAGGCTGCGTTTGACGATTTTATGCAGCAGTCTCTCTCGATGTCGGGGCGTTTTTCGCTCCGTGAAGGCGTGCTTGCGACAACGGATTCTAACGTGACTTATGTGATGTGGAACGCCGTGCTTTCGGAGAATGTTCCTTCGATGGCTTCGGAAAATCACGTTTTAGAGCGATTGAACCGCACGATAGATTCTTTGAAAACGCAGTATGCAGGGCTTGTAGTGGCTAAGTCTGGAGTGATGTTCCACAGTTATGAAAGTTCTCGCGAGGCGAAGTCCGAGATTGCGTTGATTTCGGGCTTTTCGGTGGTGCTGATTTTGCTGTTGCTGCTTTACGTGTTCCGCTCGCCGCTCCCGATTGTCGCGACACTTGCGACGATTGCGGTGGCCGTGTTTGCGGCGTTGTCGTTCACGTGGTTTGTGTTCGGGAGCATTCACGTGTTTACGTTTGTATTTGGTACAAGCGTGATTGGCGTGAGCATCGATTATGCGGTGCATTTCTGGACGCATTGGAAAGAGCGTAGAGTATCAGCTGGTGTTTCGGATTCCCGCAGTGTGCGTAGCCTTATTTTTAAGAGCTTGCTGCTGGGATTCATGACAACGGAATTCAGCTACCTTGCGCTTACGTTTGCAGGGTTCCCGCTGCTTTGCCAAATGGCGGTGTTCTCGATGGTGGGGCTGTTGAGTTCGTTCTTGACGATAACGCTTTTGTTCTATGCATCGTTTGATAGGGGAAATGTGGCGAAAATTAGCCTGTCGAAACTCCCGACGAAAGTGCCGAATGCGTTTTTGAAGCTTTATTCCGCAATTCCCCAAAATGCAGGGCGTTTGCTTGCAGTCTTGTTTGTGGCGGCGTTGATTCCGGGACTTTATCTGCTGAACATCCATACGGATATGCGTAGCCTTTACACGATGAGCGACGAAATGAAAGCGGCCGAAGCTTTGAACGCGAAGCTCAATAATCCGGGCATTTCGGAGAATTACTTTATCGTAGAAGGCAATAGCGAAGAAGATGTTTTGCAAAAAGAAGAATTGCTTACGGAACGCCTTGCTCAAGCAGAAAAAGAATCGTTTTTAAAATCGCACCTCGCGGCTTCTGCGTTTGTTCCGTCAGCCAAGACTCAGGCGAGGACATACGAAGGATTTTGCCGGTTGTTCTTTGTGCGTGATTCTTTGCAAAATTTAACAGATTCTTTGGCGGATTCTGTGAAAAGCCATTTGCGTGGAATTGGTGTGGAAAACGATTCTGCTTTTGTGGCTGGTCTAAAGTCTAGCCGCGAAAAAATGGTGAATATAAAGTCAGTCGTGGATTCGCCGACGCTTCCGTCTTCGTTCCGTTCGATGCTCAAGATGCTTTGGATTGGTGCGGTGGGCGATTCGTCGGAACGTCGTTTTTACAGTGCCGTTTTTCCGCTCCGTGTTTCGGAAAAATTTGATGCATCTGCAATTGCGGATGGCTTGCCGAACGTCTATGCGGTGAACAAAATGCGGAACATCAATGGTGCTTTGACAAAAATTTCGCATGTGTCGTTGATGCTTGTCGGCTGTGCTTACGTTGTTGTTTTCTTTATTCTTGTTTTTGTGTATAAATTCAAAGCTGCGGTGCGGATTATCCGTGCTCCTGTGTTGGCGTGCTTGTTCCTAGCGTCTGTTTTTGGTTATGCCGGGATCGACTTTAACTACTTTGCGATTGTGGGCGTTATTTTAACGCTTGGTATAGGCATTGACTATGCGTTGTTCTTTAAAGAGGGCGGTCGCGAAAATTTGACGACGACTCTTGCTGTGATGCTCTCGGCAGCGACGACGCTTATTTCGTTTGGAATCCTTGCGTTTAGCAGTTTTACGCCCGTTGCCACCTTTGGATTTGCCGTATTGCTCGGTATTTTCTGTTGCTTCCTGCTTTCGCCCTTGTGTGGTAAACGGTAAATTTCTAACTTTGGCCTAAATATGAAGTTGGACTTGAAAATTCTTACTTTTGTATGCTTGATTTTGTGTGGCTTGAGCCTCACGTCTTGCCACCGTGCTTTGGTCACGTCCAATTCTACGCCTGTTTATTATTCCGATTCCAAGTTCATCAATTTGCTCCCGACGCAGGCGATGGTCGGTTCGATTGATGAATTGCAGCACATGGAAGGAACGCTTAGCAAGGGTGCGGTTTCGGATTCTCGAACGGATACTTCGTCAACGTCTTTTAACAGTGACGTTTGGGTTCGTGCGAATGATACGGTTCTTTCGATTGTGCTCTTTGGAAGTTTTGCAACGACAATTGCGGAACTGACCTATGCCCATGATTCCATCCATTTTGAAAGCTCATTGATGGATGTCGAAAAGATGAAGGCGGAATATGTGATTGCTGATTTGCAGGCTTGTTTTTACCCCTTTGAAGCATTGCAAAAAAACTTTGCAGGTGCTGGATTTACGTTTACTGAAAACCGAGAGTTGATTACCGATTTGTCGGCTATTGCCGATTCCTCTGCTGCGGACTCGTCGGTTGTTGCTGATACGTTGGCTGTTGCGAACACGACTAGCGACTTGGATTTTGAACGTGTGCTGACTGATGACGGAATCACGATTTTTCGCATTGTCCGTAAGGGCAACGAAATTGATTTTGTGAACGAACTTCGCCATTACAAATACCACATAACTCTTAGTAGCGACTGATGAATAAGCCTTTGTACATAAATGATTTTAGCTTCCATTGCATTTTAGGTGGAGATAAATCTGCTGTTTTTGATAAACTGACAAAGGGTGTTCGTGGCGATTTTACGCAGTACGATGTGGCAGGCGTGATGCGTCCGGCGGCGACGATTGATCCTGAGTCGCTCCCTGCGGTCGCTGATAAAAAGTTTGACAATCGCGTGAACCGGCTTTCGCAGGCGGCTTTGGCTGGAGTCGAAAAAACGATTCGCAAAGCTATTGAAAAGTTTGGCGCAAGCCGCGTTGGCATTTTCCTTGGCTCGTGCGACAATGGTTCCGAGGCTTCTGTTTCTGCACTCCGGTGTTTTAAAGAAACAGGCTCGTTCCCTAAAGGCTATGTGCTGGATTACCAGCGAGCTGATTTCCCGGCGTTGTTTATCGCGGAGCGATTTGGAATCACAGGAATGGTTTCGGTGCATTCGACGGCATGCGCGTCTAGCGCGAGTGCTTTTGTCTCGGCTCGGAACAATCTCTATGCAGGCAATTGCGATGTCGCGATTGTTGGCGGTGTGGATATAGCATCGCTTTCGGTGATTCTCGGCTTTGCCTCGCTGGAGGCTATGAGCGACCGTCCGACAAATCCGTTTAGCGCGAACCGTTCGGGGCTTACGCTTGGCGATGCAGCGGTTTTCTTTGTGGTGACGCGTGAACCTTGTGCAGAACTTTGCACTCCTGAATGCGAACAACTCAAAGTTGTGGGCTTTGGCGAAAGTGCCGATGCCGACCATATTACGGCTCCGCGAGCCGATGGGGAAGGGGCATACCAGGCGATGAAGGCTTCGTTAAAGGATGCAGGGCTTAGTGCTTCTGACATTGGCTATGTGAATTTGCATGGAACGGGAACATCGCTTAACGATGCGATGGAAAGCCGTGCAGTGAATCGAATTTTTGGCGAAGTGAATCACGCTGATGTCCCGGCTAGCTCGACGAAAGCGTTGACGGGGCATACGCTTGGTGCCGCTGGCGCGTTGGAATTGGCGTTTTGCTGCCTTGCGTTAAAGAGCTGCGCTCCTCAAAATAACGAAAATGATTGCATGCTTCCGGCACACCTTTTTGATGGCGTGCTGGATCCAGAACTTGCGCCTGTTCATTTGGTAAAGCCTCTTGAATCTGCAAAGAATCTCAAATATTGCATGAGTAATTCTTTTGCGTTTGGCGGCTGCAATGTGTCTTTGATTGTTGAAAACGGTTTAATATGAGTGAAGAATTTAATACAAAAGAGCTTGTAAGCGAACTTGTTCCACATAAGGGCAAAATGTTGCTGCTCGACGGCATCCGCAGTTATGATTTGAAGGATGTCCGCATTACGACGGAAGTCAAGATTACACGCGACAATCTCTTTTACGAAGATGAATTGGGCGGAGTCCCCGCTTGGGTGGCGTTTGAATACATGGCACAGAGCATTTCTGCTTTGTCTGGAATTTACGGACGCTCCAAAGGCGAAAAGCCGAAGGTGGGCTTTATCATGAGCGTCAGCGCTTTCAATGCGAAAGTTCCTGTTTTTAAAGAAGGGGAAACGGTCGTGGTGACGGTTCACGAAACGGTTCGCATGGATGCGGCGGTCACTTTTGATGGTGCTGCGATGGTAGGCGATACGCTTGCTGCGACGGCTACTTTGAATACCATAGAAGTTGACGATCCCAAGAATTCGTTAGGTTTGAATTAATCCGAGGAAAGGAATAATGGATAATACAAAATCAGTGTTGATCACGGGGGCTAGTGGCGGAATAGGTCTTGCCATAGCCGAAGCGGTGGCAAAAGAAGGCTACACCGTCGTGGCTCATTACAATAGAAATTCAGCTCCGATTGAAGCATTGGTAGAACGCATTCGCGAAAATGGCGGCAATATTCGCATGCTGCAATTCGATATAGGTAATCGTGAACAGTGCCGCGAAGTTCTTGAAAAGGACATTGAAGAAAACGGCGTGTATTATGGCGTGATTACGAATGCGGGCGTTTGCTCTGATGCCGCATTCCCGGCCATGACCGACAATGATTGGGACAAAGTTTTAAATACAAACTTGAACGGCTTTTACAACGTCGTGCATCCGATTGTGATGCCGATGTGCCGCAAGCGCAAAGGGCGTATCATTACGATTTCGTCTGTGTCTGGCGTGATTGGTAACCGTGGCCAGGTGAATTACAGTGCCTCGAAGGCGGGCCTTATTGGCGCGACGAAGGCTTTGGCAACAGAACTGGCGAGCCGCAATATTACGGTTAATAGCGTTGCTCCGGGCGTTATCGAAACGGAAATGATTAAAAACGCTCCACTGGAATACATCCTTCCGTCTATTCCGATGAAACGTGTGGGCAAGCCCGAAGAAGTCGCGGCGACGGTCGTGTTCTTGCTTTCGGAAGGGGCTGCCTATATTACGCGTCAGGTTATTTCTGTTAATGGAGGATTGGCGTGAGTCGTCGAGTAGTGGTTACCGGGGGGAGCTGCGTTTCGTCTTTGGGTATGGAACTGGAGGACGTTTTTGCGTCGCTCAAATCCTTGAAAAACCGCGTTGTCCGTATGGACGAATGGGATTTGTACGCGCAAATGAATACCCGTTTGGCAAGCCCGATTCTCTATGAGTTGCCCGCATATTCACGCAAAAAAATCCGTGGTGCAGGTCGCGTAGCAATTCTCGCGCTTGCTGCTGCTGATAAGGCAATCCAGTCGGCTGGCCTTGCCGAAGAAACGGAATTGCTGAAGTCTGGTCGCGTGGGCGTTGCATTTGGTTCTTCGATGGGTAGCATCAATCCGTTGCTTGACTTTTTCTCGATGCTCAAGCCGCCACATGACTGCTCGAAGATTACGGCGACGACTTACATCCGCTCGATGCCGCAGACTTGCGCGGTGAACGTGAGCGTGTTCTTTGGAACGACGGGCCGCATTATCACGACGAATACCGCATGCACAAGTGGCAGCCTTTCGATTGGTTACGCTTACGAAGCGATTAAGTTTGGCATGCAGGACGTGATGATTGCAGGCGGTGCCGACGAACTCGACGCGACGGAATCCGCAGTGTTCGATACGTTGTTTGCGACGAGCGTTAAAAATGATACGCCAGAATTGACTCCTGCTCCATACGATAAAAATCGCGATGGACTTGTGATTGGTGAAGGTTCTGGCGCGTTGATTCTCGAAGAATACGAACATGCAAAAGCTCGTGGTGCGCACATTTATGCAGAACTGGTGGGCTTTGGGCACAATACGGATGGCGATCACATTACGCAGCCAAAGAAAGAGACGATGCAGATTGCTTTGGAGCTTGCTTTGAAGGATGCAGCGCTTTCGCCGGATGCTATTGGCTACGTGAATGGTCATGGAACGGCAACGCGTCATGGCGACTTTGCCGAAAGCTGGGCCACGTACAATGCGTTTAATAAACGCTCTGTCCCGATTTCGAGTCTTAAGAGCTATATCGGGCATACGCTGGGCGCGTGTGGCGGAATCGAAGCTTGGCTTGGAATCAACATGATGAACCGCAAGTGGTTCAGCCCGAACCTCAACTTGAAGGAAGTCGATCCGGAGTGCGCTCCGCTCGATTACATCATGGGCGACGGTCGCGAACTCGACGTGGAATACATCATGTCGAACAACTTTGCGTTTGGCGGCATCAATACTTCGCTTATCTTTAAGCGAGTTTAGCTCAGCAATTTCTCTACGGTTGCGATGATTTTGTCGCGCTCTCCGCACCAGTTGGGGGCGATGAGCATATCGCTTGGGCTTTCGCCGCTGAACCGTTCGATCGCAATTTCGGGACCGATGATTTTAATCATTTCGGCGACCGCTTTGCAATACTCTTCAAACGACAGCAGCTTGAATTCCCCGCTGATGAAATCTTGAGCCATGGCTGTCCCCACGACAATGTGGAGCGGGTGGATTTTGACTGCGGCAAGTTGCAGGTCGTGGACGACTTGTGCCGTGCGTTTGAAATCTTCCATCTTTTCGCCGGGTAGCCCGACGATGACATGCGTCGTGACCGTAAGGCCTGCGGCTTTGCAACGGTGGACTGCGTCCTCGAATTCGGCGAGCGTGTGGTGGCGATTGATGCCCGCGAGCGTCAGGTCGTTTGCAGTTTGCAGCCCGATTTCGACGATGATCGGCTTTTTGCGGTTGAGCTCGGCGAGGTAATCGACTTTGTCTTGCTCAATGCAGTCTGGGCGTGTGCCGATGGCAAGCCCAGCAACCTCTTTGTGCTTGATAATAGGGTCGATGATGCCCTTCAAGTGCTCCAGCGGGGCGTGCGTGTTGGTGTATGGCTGCAAGTAGGCGAGGATGCCTGCGTTCGGATACTTGTCGCGAAGTTTCGGGACGAATTTTTCGAGCTGTTCCTGAATAGAAACCTTTGCCTGGTCAAAGACGGGGCTAAAACTGCGGTTGTTGCAGTAGCTGCATCCCGAAAATCCCTTGGTGCCGTCGAGGTTTGGGCAGCTCATGCCTCCGTTGAGGGGGAGCTTGCGCACCTTGAGGTAGTTGGGGAACAGTTCTAGGAGTAAATCGCGATAAGGTTTGTAGTGCATGATTTAAAGATATATAAATTGCGACGAAAAAAAACTTATTCCCCGATAATGCTACTGAATCCGACGAGTGCATGCTTGGTGGAATCCATGTACCCTTGAAAATGACAAAGTCTATATTGGCGGATGTTTATGGGCGCGTTACGGACGTAAATTACAAGGATGATGCCGGTAAGGAAATTTATTCGACAAAATTGGGCTTTTCAAACGATCTTTCCAGCACGGTGACTTCGTTAGACCATTCGTGGAACGGAGTGCTGAATCGCGGGGATGTAAAACGTAAAAGTTTGTATAGCTATGATTATAACGATAGGCTTGCAACTGTTGTGGGGAGCACTGCCGCATCCTATGAATTTGATGAAATTGGGAGAATGAGCAAAAAAGTTGAAGGCGATGATGGAATAGAGTATGCCTATGCTAATCCGAGCTACAGGCCGTCGGGTTACAGTGTCTATGGCGAGTCCGAGGCGAAGAACGTGGAGTATTTCAGATATGACGCATCGGGCAATATCTGGTATGACAAGCATAACAAGGTCGTCTATAAGAACTCTGAATTGGGACAGCCCGTAAAGATTACTACATTCACAAGTATGCCTTCCAATATTACCCTCGAAGACGTGAATAAAGAAAAGGATTTCGCCAACGTGGAATCCGTAGTCGATGTCGCTTATGACGAAGCTGGTAACCGTCTTTGGTATTCCGTTGACAACAGGGTCCGTAATGAAAAATGGACGGAGGTCACACTTCCGGGAATCGGCGTGTTCAGGTCCGAAAATGCTGATGCGGCAAACCCCACGTACGAGCTTGTCCGTCAGGACTTGGTGGCCGGAGCATATCGCGATGCGAGCGGAAACGTGCATTTCCCGGTTCTTGATGCGCAGGGGAGCGTGCGTGGCTATGTGACGAAATCGGGGCTTGAAAGTGCTTACGATTATTACCCGTATGGAACCGTTGTTGAGGTTTCTCCGAATGGAGGCGACGATAACAGGCGTTGGCAAGATAAAGAATTTGACAACGAGCACCATAAGTATTATTTTGGCAGCCGTTACTTTGACCCGTTCTTTGGAATGTGGATGTCGCCGGACCCTGCTGGGCAATTCGTGAACCCGTATAGCTACGGTGGCGATCCGGTAAACTTTGTTGACCCGAACGGGGAAGAGGCGATTT
>CAMZGI010000006.1 GCA_947306305.1 uncultured Fibrobacter sp. | reverse complement strand
CAAATTAATTTGCAAATGGATTAGGGTGCAAAAGAAAATCCCGGAGCGGAGTCCGGGACGTAGTGATGCGATTTTTCTTTGCGAAATGTAATCGTTTGGAATAGGGGTCCAGGGGGCGGAGCCCCATGCGTAAAAAACGGCGACCATTATGAAATGGTCGCCGTAAACTTGATTCCTGTCGCCTGCGACTATTATTTGTTTATCGCAGCCAAGAAAGCGTCTTTCTTTTCTTGTAAGAAGTCCTTGCTGTTGTACTTGCGGATACGGCGGAGAGCCTGGTCGCGCAACTGACGCACGCGTTCGTGGGAAATGTTCATGGATTCGCCCACTTCGCGCAGTGTCTGCGGAGCTTCTTGGTTGATGCCGAAAATGCCGGTGATGACGCGAGCTTCGCGTTCCGGGAGCTGTTCCATAAGGTCGCGAGCTAAAGCTTCGACGCTCTGAATTTCGGAGTCGGCTTCTGGGTTCGATGCTCCACTGTCCGGGAGGACTTCGGCGTAAGTAGCCTTGGAATCTGCCTTGAGCGGGCTGTCGAACGAAACGCCACGCTGGCCAATCTGGATGAGTTCGCGGATTTCTTCGTTAATTTCTTTACCGCGGGACTGCTCGTGCAAAGCCTTGCGGACGCGCAAGTGCTGGTTCGCCGGAAGGCGAATCAAGTTGCCCTGTTCGTTAATCGCGCGGGTGATGTATGCTTTGATCCACCAAACGCCGTAACTGATGAATTTAAGACCACGCGTGTGTTCGAATGATTCAATGGCGCGGACAAGTCCCATAGCGCCTTCGCTGACCAAGTCCGGTAGCGGGATAGGGCAACCACGGTACTGGATTGCGACTTTGAGCACAAAACGCATGTTTGCGGAAATCAGCTTTTTACGGGCGATTTTGTCGCCTTCTTTAGCTTTCTGGAATAGAATCTGTTCTTCTTCGCGGGAGAGAGGTGCAGTGCGACGAATGTCTTCTAGGTATCGTTTGAGTGTGGTATCGGTAGAATCAATATGCATTTTATAAAACCTTGCTCCTATAATATCGCTTTTTTAAAGCAAGTTGCGTGCCAATTATGTAAAATTTTCCAAATTTTTTACAAAAAGTCTTAAAAAAGAGCAATTTGCGGATTTGCAAATGAATATGACCGTAGAACATTGCTTTGATTTTACAAAAAGTGTCGTAAAAATATAACAAATTTTCTAAAAAGTGACAAATTGGCGGTGCGCTGTATGCTTGTTCGCCAGTAGGAGTGTTTCTTGAAGTTGTCACGCTACGTAAAAAAATGCACTAATTGTAATTCGGTGTTTCATTTTGAAATAGTAGGGGCTTGGTGTCAGGTGACAGGTTTCAGGTTACAGGTTGTTTCGCAGCGGATAGCAATAAAAATCTCAAAACGAAGTGACCTCAATAGCGTGCAAAACGAGTATCGCAAAATTATGCTTGCATAATTTTATGATCGAGTGCAGCCGCGGACGCCAAAGGCGTCAATGTGCTTTAGCACGACCTCACTCCTCATTCCCCTCGCTCCTAACCACCAACCACTAACCACTAACCACTAACCACCAACCACTGAATTTCGTATATTTTCCACGTTATGTCGATTAAAGAACCCGATCAATCCGTATGGAACCGTTTTTGGCAGCGCAAGAACGACATGGACAAGGTCTATCCGTCTTCGCCGTCTATTATAGAAGCTATTAAGAAAAATTTTAAGCTCGAAGGCCTGAAGGTTTTGGAGGTCGGGGCTGGTACTGGTCGCGATAGTGCCGAACTCGCTCGCCTCGGTGCCGATGTTTATGTTCTCGATTATGCCGAAAATAGCCTTAAAATTGTGAATTCGCTCCGTGAAAACGAAGGTCTTACGAACTTGCACCTCGTTCGTGGCGATGCGTTCAAGTCCCCGTTCCCGGACAATACTTTTGACTTGGTGTTTCATCAGGGCTTGGCGGAGCATTTCAAGGATTCGCTCCCGCTGATTCAAGAAAATTTCCGCATCGTCAAGCATGGCGGTTGCTGCCTTTGCGACGTGCCGCAGACGGTTCACCCTTACACGGTTATCAAGCACATTTTGATTGCGATGGACAAGTGGTTTGCCGGTTGGGAAAAGCAATTCACGATGCCGCAGCTCAAAAAGCTTATGAGCGATGCTGGCTTTGAATGTGTCTATGCTTATGGCGACTGGATGCGTCCGAATCTCTACTACCGAATGCTTCGTGAACTTTGTTTTAAGATTGGTATTGAGCTTCCGAAGTATCCGCTTGATGGAACCGCATACCAGAAGATTAAGGACAAGATTTTGGATTCGCTTCAGTCTGTGCCGGTGATGCATTATACGCAGCTTTGCATTGGCGTTATTGGTCGAAAGCCCTAATTTTGTGCTAAGGTGATCGCTTGAAAATTCTCGTCGTAAATTATCGAGATCGCATGCATCCGGCTGCCGGCGGCGCCGAAAAACATCTGCATCGCATCTTCTCGAAAATTGTAGAAATGGGGCATGAAGTTGTCCTGTTTACGACGTCGTTTCCGGGTGCTAAAGAACGCGAAGTTGTCGATGGAATTCAGGTCATCCGCAAGGGTGGCGATTTGATGTTCCAATTGACGGCCGCGATGAATTTAAAGAAGCTCGATCGCGAATTTAATTTTGATGTCGTTGTCGAAGATTTGAACAAATTGCCGGTCTTTGCCCACTGGTTCGTTCGCAAGCCGCTTTTGGTGCAGATGCATCACTTGTGGCGTAAGTCGATTTTCTCCGAAGCGATTTTCCCGATAGCGTTTGTCGTCTGGTTCTTTGAGCGGATTATCCCATTTTTTTACCGCACGCAGAAGTTTGTGGTGGTGAGCCCGAGTACCAAGAAAGAACTTGCAGAAATCGGTGTCGATGAAAGCCGAATTTCGGTGATTTACAACGGGTCTGAAAAGCCTGCGGTTGCGGGGGTGGCGAATGTCGCGGAATCGCGCGAAAATGTGGCTAGCGAAAATGCATCGGTTCCGTATTTCATTTGGTTGTCTCGCGTTCACCGTTACAAGGGCATTTGGACTGCACTTGAAGCGTTTGAAATTTTTTCGAAGAATCATCCTGAAGTGCAGTTGAAAATTGTCGGCGATGGTCCGCTTTTGAAAAAGCTCCCGGCGTGGATTCGTTCGCATGGTCTTGATGGCAAGGTTGAATTGACGGGCTTTGTGCCTGCGGCCCGCAAGTACGGACTGCTTTCGTCTTCGCTCGCTTTGTTGCAGACAAGCTACAAAGAGGGCTGGGGTCTGACTGTAATGGAAGCGGCTCAGCTTTGCAAGACGACGATTGCGTCTGATGTTCCGGGACTTCGTGACAGTGTGCGTGACGGCGAAACGGGAATTTTGTTCCCTGCAAGCGATGCTGCCGCTTGTGCTGCTGCGATGGAAAAAGTTTATAACGATGTTTCGCTCCGTGAATCGCTTGGCTTTGCTGCAAAACGTTATGCAGGATCGTTTAGTTGGGAAAACTCTGCGCGTGAAACGCTTGACTTGTTGCAGCGAACGGTTGAGGGGAGGGCGAGTTAATGAAGATGAATCCTAAATTAAAGTCTTTGCTCATTTTTTGCCTTAAGTTGGTAGTTACGCTTGTTCCGGCATATTTTGTTTATCAAAATATCGTGAGCGACCCGGAATGGAACGTCGATATGTTGTTCAACTTGTTCAGGGACAAGAGCGTTGTTCCGCTTGTGCTTGCGTTGCTCTGCCTTGCGGTCTCGAATTTTACGGCCTGCTACCAGTGGAAGCAACTGCTCGAAAGGCAGGGCATTCACATGAAGTATGGAAAGCTCCTCAAGCTTTACCATGTGGGACTGTTTTTCAATAACTTTATGCCGGGCAATGTTGGCGGCGATGTCAAGAAAGTCTATGATATTCGCATGCAAGGCGGGCAGGACACCGTGGGTGCTGGTTTTACGGCGACTGTGTTCGATCGTTTGTTCGGGTTGTTCTTTATTACGTTGCTTGCTCTTGCAGTGGGAGCCTTGTTCTTTGTTCATGATCCCGAACAGCGTGCGTTTATGTGGCCTTCGGTTTGGATTTTCATGGGCTTCTGCGTGTTGTTTGCTGCATTGTTGAGCCGTCGCATAGGCAAGTTCTTTTGCAATCTCGCTGCAAAAATCTTGCCCGATAAATTTGAAACGCGCTTGCTTCGCATGTTTGAGCGTTTCCAAAAATTCCGTTCCAAGAAACTTTGGACGAACATCATTTGCCTTTCGATGGTGACGCAGTCGCTGCGCATCTTTGTCCATTTCTTTTGCGGAATTGCAGTAGGCGTGGATCTTTCGATGTCGTGGTACTTCTATTACATTCCGCTTGTCGCGATTGTGAGTGCACTACCGATTTCGATTGGCGGATTTGGACCGCGTGAGCTTTTGGCCCAGTCGCTTTTTGCACGGGCTGGAGTGCCCAATCTTGAATCTGTTGTGATTCAGCTTCTTGCATATTTTGTAAGTTTGTTGTTGAGTTTGTTCGGTGCCGTCGTGTTTTTGCAAGGTCAAAAGCCCGTGTCGTCGAATAGTCATCCTGGAGCAAAACCATAAGGTTGATGCGGTAGGATCCATAATTTCTTATATCGTTTTCTATATCGTTTGCTATATGAACTCGCGTTAAAAGGAACGCGAAATACTGAAAGGAAATGCCCTCCTTCGCGGGCATGACAACGTTAGACGTGCATCGCTCGGCTCCAGCGTCGTTCCGGCCTTGGAGCCGGAGACTAGGCTAGATGGCGATGTCATGGCGGACCTGATCCGCCATCTGTTTGCCATGAGATTGAAACGTGGTTTAATCTTTTCAGTAATAAAATAACATGGACGTAGAAAAACTTTTGGAGGGATTGAATTCCGACCAGCGTGCTGCTGTGCTGCACGATCATGAAAAAGATGCTCAACTTTTAATTTTAGCCGGTGCGGGTTCGGGAAAAACATCGGTGTTGACCAAGCGAATCCAGTATAGGATTTTGTGCGGCGTACAGCCAGAGAAAATTTTGGCGCTGACTTTTACGGCGAAAGCTGCCGCAGAAATGCGTGAACGTGTGCAGAAGTTATTCCCCGATGCGGGGGTGAGGCTTTGCACGTTCCATTCGCTTGCTCTGTTTATGCTCAAGTCGCGAATGCCGTGCTCCCTTCGGCAGGCTCAGGGACCTTGTGAATCAAGTAGGGTGGAAAAGTTCACTGAGCTAAGCCGAAGTGAACGACCGGCTTACGAGCTGGTTGGATTCACGAAAATGCCGGTGCCTACGGATACGGCGGACAAAACGTTCTTGCAAGAACTCTCGAAAATTGGCGGAAGAAAATTCCACTTTTCGCGTGAAGAACTTTTTTCAAACGAGCTTCCTGCGAAACTCCTTAAAAAACTAAAACCATTGCGTGAACGCGTGCTGGAATCGGGGCAAGTCGTCTTTGAAGACCTTATTTACAAGTCCATTGAATTGCTCGAAATTCATGAAGACGCTCGTGCGTTTTTCCAAAGCCAGTGGACGGAAATTCTCGTAGATGAATATCAAGATATAAATCCGTCGCAGTATCGGCTGGTGAAAGCTCTGCTAGGCGAACGCAAGTCGCTGTTTGTCGTGGGGGATGATGACCAAGCCATTTACGGATTCCGTGGGGCGGACATCGGGAATATCAACCGCTTTCGTGACGACTTCAAGGAAAGTTCGCTTATCCGCTTGGAATGGAATTACAGGTCTGTGCCGAACATCTTGCATTTTTCGAATCAAATCTTCAAGAACAAGCCTATCCATTTGCGAAAAGTTTTGCGGGCTGGCAACATGGCTGGCTCGGGCGGCTCTCCGTTGTTTAAAGAAAATCGCAAGCCTGAAATTTGGGTGAGCAAAGACCCGATTGAAGAAATGCGGAAAATCATCACGAGTATTAAATTGCTTCGTGAAAGCTATGATTTGCAATGGAAAAATTTTGCGATTCTTGTCCGCTATAACCGACAACGGTTGTATTATGAAGAGGCTCTTCGCGACGCTCGTCTCCCAATTGCGGGGGATGAGGTGGGGGAGGGTGGAAATCTTGAAGACGGAATCCATGTCGAAACGGTCCATGCGTCCAAGGGGCTCCAGTATGCGGTCGTCTATTACGCTGGGCTTTCGGAGGGGCTTACGCCCGGATTGTGCACGGGAAACCGCAAACAGCGGCAAAAACAGCTTGACGAGGAACGACGATTGTTCTATGTCGGGGTGACGCGGGCCGAATCTTTTCTGGTTTTGCTATATTGCAAACGGAGATATTGGAAAGGTCGTTTGACTAAACTCAAACGGTCTCGCTTTTTGCCTAGGGAAAATTCAAAAACAGAGATGAATATGCCAGTTATTTTATTTAGAATATACGCTGCCGCAAGAATACTTCTCTTTATGCTTGTGCATATTGTAAAAATTGCGTTTGTCTATGTTTTCCATCGCAAAGACTTGGATTCGTGGATTGAAGAAAAAGTCCAGAAGTTTTCGTGGTTTTGCATGCGAGTCATTCGCGTCGATGTGACGATTGAAGATCAGGCTCTGCTCGCCAAGGTCGATTGGACCCGTCCCGTGTTCGTGATGGGGAACCACCGCTCGTACCTTGATATTCCGCTCGCGTTTTTGGCGTTGCAACGTACCGTGGGCTTTATTGCCAAGACCCAGTTGCAGCGAATCCCGATTTTGAATTTTTGGATGCACAAGCTGGGCTGTGCCTTTATTGATAGGGAAAAGGGTGGCGGCGCCGCTATTATTCAAAAGGCCGTGCAGTCGGGTAAAATGCCGAAGCTTTTTATTTTCCCGGAAGGGACGCGCAGCAAACGCAAAGGCATGGTGGCGTTCAAGAGCGGATGCTTTAGGCTTGCTGTCGAGGCGAACGCAATTATCTTGCCCATTGTGACTAGAGGTTCCGATGATGTTTGGGAACACCGCAAAGATTGCAAGCACCACCCGGTGTCTATCCAAATCCTTGAACCGGTAGATACGGTCGAGTTTAAGAAGGCCCATGGCGGCGATGCGATGGATCCGCGTCATGACTTGCTCCCGTACGTTCGGACTAAGATGGAAGAAGCTTATGGTCGCCTCTAAAAATTCATTTTCGAAAATTTGGCTGCGACTCATCGTGCTGGTTCGTCATTCAAAGTGGCAAATACCTCCAGTATTCACCACTTTTCATTCCTGCCTGCACTCGGTCTCGCTCAAATATTGGATTGGTGAATCCAAATCTATCGGCTCGGTAATGACCACATAAATGTGGTCGCAACACTCGCCTTATAAGTTTTTCTTTACCAAAGCATTTTTTAGAGGTTCCCTTATGATCGGCGTGTTTGATTCGGGATTCGGCGGACTGACCATTTTGCAGAAGCTCCGCCACGTGCTCCCAGAATACGATTACCTGTATTTGGGGGATAACGCAAGGGCACCCTACGGTTCCCGCAGCTTCGAGACGATTTACCGCTACACGCTCCAGTCGGTGCGTGAGTTGTTCCGTCGCGGCTGCCCGCTGGTTATCCTCGCTTGCAATACCGCTTCGGCTAAAGCTCTCCGCTCCATCCAGCAACAAGTGCTGCCGGTCGAGTTCCCCGACCGACGCGTTCTGGGCATTGTCCGCCCGACCGCCGAAGAGATCGGGAAGTTCTCTAAGACGGGGCATATCGGCATATTTGCCACGGCGGGGACGGTTTCTTCGAACAGCTACGTTTTGGAAATCAGCCATTTTTACCCCGATTTGCGCGTGACCCAGCATGCATGTCCGATGTGGGTGCCGCTGGTGGAATACGGCGAACGAGGAACTGAAGGCTCTCGTTTCTTTGTGAAAAAGGATGTCGATCAGCTCCTCGCTGAAGACCCGCAAATTGATACGGTGCTCTTGGCGTGTACGCATTACCCCCTCCTCGAAGCAGAAATTCGGACCGCACTTCCGCCGCAAGTACGGCTGGTCGTCCAGGGCGACATCGTCGCCGACAAGACTTTGGACTACCTCCGCCGCCATGCGGACATGGAAAAACGGCTTTCGAAGGGTGGAATTGTAAAGTATTTGACAACAGATACCGCAGAATTCTTCAAAAAAGGTGCTTTTCGCTTTGGAATGCAAGATATTTCGGCGGAGTCGTTGACTTTTTAAGTTGTAAATTGTATTTTGATGCATATTACTGACGAACCGTACTCGGTCCGCTTGTATTCTTTTTAATTTTCGAACTTTAAACTGAGTGGATTTATAAAATGCCTAAAACACAGATCAATCTCGAAGGTTGGCAAGATTACCGTGGCAACATGGCCGGTAGCTTGCTTTATGTCGAAACTAGCCATCAGTCCGAAATGCCTGTACGCGATCAGCTGAATGAAAATGCAAAGGGTTTTCTCTACGAACCGAACTACGAAACCAGCACTTATGGTTTGATGAGCTGCTACAATGTGAAGGCTATCAACACAATCGTGAAGAGCAAGAGCCGCTACATTTTGTTTGGCACTCGCTACGAAGGTTTGAGCGATTCCGAAATGCGCAACAAGTACCTCATCATGGGCTACATGCGTATCGACAAGATTAAGGACGTTCGCACCCGCCACGTGCAGCGCTACATGGCTAACCCCGAAATGGAAGAGCCGGAATGCATGCAGATGGAACACAACTGGGCAGTCTATGGCCCGATGCGTTTTGTCTCCCTCGACGATTCCTTCGTGGTGACTGACGAAATCCTCAAGGAATGGGGCTACAAGGGACACGCTTCCCGCCAGCTCAAGACCGTGTTCACCAAGGAACACCTCGAAAAGATTCTTGCCTACTTGGATTCCAAGGAAGACATGATCGACGAATACATCGCTACCGTCGATGAATACAAGGAAGCTCTCGCCGAAGAATAAATCTTGGCTCAAGGCTAAAGTTTAAAAGACCCGCTCCGCGGGTCTTCTTTTTTTATATGAGATCGCGTTATCCGTCATCCTGACGCTGAAAGCGGAAGGATTCAGTGCCCGTTCCCTTGTGCTGTCATATCTCCATGACTAGATTCCGGCTCGGGGGCCGGAATCTCGCGTAAGGTTTTATTGCGCGGAAGCTTGCTTACGCATAAGAAAACTGCAAAGTCATGTGCTTGCACAACGACGTGCAAGGTTAGGCGCTTCGGCGGACTCAGTGACCTTGAAAAGGCCTCAGAGCGAAGCGACCTCACACCTTATATCTCATTTACTTCACAATAACCTGCTTGCCATTGTAGAAGTAGATACCCTTGGCAGTGGGCTTGCCCTTGAGCAAGTTGCCCTTCATGTCAAACCAGCAATCCAATTTAACCTTGCCAGTGGACATGTTGATCTTGCCCAATCCGACCGTCTTTTCGCTCTCGTCCACAAGCTCGATGTTGATTTCATCGGGCAGGTCTGCGATGGAGAACGACGGAGCGGACTTGCCAGCCATCGACGGAGAACGGTTCACAGCTTGCGGCTTATTGCCGTTATACGAGATATAAGCCTGCATCGGGCCGACCGAGCCATCCGTCATCTTGACAAAGGAACCCGATACGCCATCAACTTTCTGTCCAGAAGACTTGAAATAATAGCTGACTTGGCCATTTGCATCGCCTTCGCTCACGCCGCCATTCCATTCCTTCTTGTGATACAAGCTGTTGAAGCTCCAGTCGCCATACGTGACCGACTTTTCTTCGGTCTTGAGTTTGAACCTTTCGCCAACAATAATAGAGTGACCATCGCGGAAATCAACAACGATACGATTGTCCAGCGGAACAAACACATAAGGTTCGTTAGCCTTGATTTCTGTGTTCACGAACATCAAGCGAACCGTATAATTAAAGCCCGATTTGGACATGCCCAGGAACTTGCAGAAAATGCCGCCCCATACATATTTCAACGGCATCGTGAACGGAAGCACAACAGTCGTTGCATTGTAACGCTCGAAGTCGCGCAATATTTCGACATCGCCATTAACTTCAACTTCTTCGGGCACTTCCGAAGGTTCGTCAGAGTTGCCATCGATGATAACCTTGTTACCAGTCACATCAATCTGAATTGCTCCATAGACCTTGGCAATCGTCGTTCTGACGTACGCATCATGATCTGCCACAGTGATGGTGTAAACGCCATTTTTATCAGGAGTGACCTTTTGGCCATCATAGGTCACATTGCTCCACAAGACATAACCCGGTTTCAAGCGGAACTTGACCGTAGAGCCGTTGGCATAGGTTCCATCGTCAGCAGCCACCCCCTGAACAATTTCCCACTGGTCAAACATTTCCACTTTGAAGCGGTTATACTTCCACTGGGCGATAAAAATCTTATCCAAAGCAGGAATAGTCGAAGGAACAGGTTGGTGCCAGCCAATGAACTTATAATCTGTTTTTGTCGGATCCTCGGGCTTGCTGAAAGACGTATTGTAATTCTGCACAATTTTCTTGCTTGTCGTTCCATCACTAAACTTGCCTGTGTTGGCATCGAAAGTCATGGTATATTGGTTTATCGTCCATTGTGCAGTATATTTGTTTTCACCGCGTGGAATGGTCGATGGGAGTGCAGAACTCCACCCCTTGAATGTCCAGCCTGTGCGAGTCGGATTTGCAGGCTTGGTATAAGAGGCTCCCGTTTCGCCTTCAGCTATCTTTGAAGATGTTCCATCGCTAAACGTGCCGCCATTGGCATTAAAAGTGATTTTAGACTTTTTAACGGTAAAGCTTGCAAACTGAGAAGTCGGATCTGCACTTGAAATCGCTTCACAGTTTGGAGTCTCGTCAAATCCAACCGTAAGATAATATGAACCAGACGCCAATTCTTTTCCACTTCTCAAATCGTTATTGAATCTTCGAGTCGCTGTTCCGCCGCATTTATCGCTCCAAGTCAAAGTAATCTTGTCGCCGCTATAGAAATTAGAAGTCGCTCCATTTTGATTTTTTATGGAGTAACTGTACAAATAATAATCTTTCTCGACACCATCTTCAAGTTGATTTTTTACAACAAGCTTTGGTGCTTTATGAATGACAGCTGTCATTGTATAATTATTGGAATAAATGTAGTCCGGATAGCGAGGACTATTGGTTACAATTTTGGCTTGGATACTATATTCACCCGCATCTGTCGCCCTGTAAGAAGTTGTCCAAGGGCCATCGTTTATTTTATATTCGACATGGTCAATATATTGACCTTGGAAACTGCCTTGAGGGGTTCCGGGATTCATAAGCAAAGCCCTAGGCGTTCCTGTAAAATACATATAATATTCATTCGCATTAGAAAAAGGGTCCCTTCCAGTCGGAACGGGGTCAAACCAATGATTATGGGTTTGAGGGTATTCCTTTTTAATATACAAGTAAATAGGCTTTTTGCCTTTTCCACCTTTTCCGCCAGTAAGGTCCACGTTTATCATTTCAAAACTATTATCTAAAGAGTTGTTTGAACCTACCTGAATAGCACGGACGTATCTCACGAACCGGCCATCGATATAGTCTCTGGTGAAATAAACTTGAATGCGATGATCGCCACATTCACCATTGCAAAGATCCGTAGCAGTATTTTGAGTATTGTCTTTATACACTATAACCCTGGTATACCACCTTCCATTTTCGTAAAGCTGATCCGGTATATTGTCATTCTTGCTATAATCCTTGACAATAACATCCGTGATAGGCAAGACATAATTGCTGCCATTGACATTCTTGACATAAGGCGTAATCGTATATCCCATATAGGAATAATCAAGCCCCGTATTTGCCAAAAGATCTTGAGCATGGTCTCTATCCGTATAGTACGAATTATTTGACACGAAGGTATAGAAGTCATAATCGCCTTCATGATAGACATACGTATGCTCAAAGGTGGACAATACTGTTTCTTTACTA
This sequence comes from uncultured Fibrobacter sp., assembly GCA_947306305.1. Lineage (GTDB taxonomy): Bacteria > Fibrobacterota > Fibrobacteria > Fibrobacterales > Fibrobacteraceae > Fibrobacter. Next base: position 20,026 of record CAMZGI010000006.1, on the reverse strand, counting down.
CCGACGCGAATAGACAAATGTTCAACGAAATCGCCGCCCCACGACAAATTTGCAGCCATCAGAGCGAAAACAAATACGATTTTAAATAAATTCTTCATTTTCAAATCCTCCCTTACTTGACAATGACCTTTTTGCCGTTGTTGTAGTAAACGCCCTTGATAGAGGGCTTGCCCTTGAGCAAACGACCCTGCAAATCGAACCAGCGGTCAATCTTCATTTCGCCCGTGCGGGTATTGAGCGTGCCCAAGGCGGTCGTCTTGCCGTTTTCGTATTCGATGCGGATGCCTATTTCATCCGGGAGTTCTTCGATGGACATCGTTCTCGGAGCGATTTTTCCGTTAGTTCCACGAATGCCCGACACCGCCGGAGCTTCCTTAATCAAATAGCCGCTCATCGAATGTAAAATCCCTGACGTGGCCTTGACAAAGCTGCCGTTCACGCCGTCGGCATCGCTATCCTTGCCCTTGAACACATAAGCGTTCTCGATTTCGGAATTTTCCCAATTTATCTCATTGTAATTGCCACGGAACACCCAGTCGCCTTGACGCACTTCCGGGTTCTCGGCTGTTTTGATGGCAACCTTTTCGCCTTTAGGTAGGCTGAACCGCATCGTCGTCCATATCGGCACGTACAAATACGGCGTATTGGCCTTGAGCTCGGTGCTCATAAACATCAGGCGGGCGGTATAGTTGAAGCCCGATTTTTCCATGCCCAAGAACTTGCAGAAAATGCCACCGCGAACATAAGCCAAGTCGATGTCGAAAGGCAGCATCACCACTTCGGCAAAGTTCGGCGTATATTCCTTATAGTTGGACACCGCATCGACTTCGATGGGTTCCGTAATCACGCTCGTCACCGAGGTGTCGTAATTAACGACAGCTTCGCTACGGGTAGGAGTAATCTGGATAGAACCAAAGTCTTCCGTAGGATACAAAACAAAAATTATACCATCTCTATTAACAGTAACAGTGCACACACCATCGGCATCAAATTCACAAGCGACCGGGTAATCGATCACTCCCTCTTCTTGCATCCAACGAAGCTTATAATCAACAATAATCTTGTAGCCTTTTTTCACGCGCAATTTTAGCTTGGTTCCATAAGCGAGCTTTCCGTTCACATAATTCACAGGCTCCGCCAGCTCCAGCTGGTCCGCAAAAGTCACATTGAGGTAATCGATATTCCACTTGGCCTTGATGGTCAAGTTCTTTGCAGGCATTGTAGACGGCAACGCATTATCCCAACCAGCAAAGGTGTAGCCCGTGCGGGTCGGATCCGCAGGTGGATTAAAACTCGAAAGCGAGCGGTTATACTTTTCGCTTATGGTCTTGAGTACTTTGCCAGAATAGCCGTCTTCATAGGTGATAGTTACAGTAGCGGTGTCCCATTTGGCCTTGTAGGTCTTGTTAGCCGCAGGCATCGTCGTCGGGATTTGAGGATCCCAACCCGCAAAACTAAAGCCGTCCCTTGTCGGGTTCGATGGTTTTGTCACCGCAGTTCCGTAATTTTGCGTTATCGGGGCAACTTCCGAACCGCCATCAGAATCGAATGTCAACGTATATTGGTTGATTTTCCACTGTGCAGAAAGCGTCAAATTTTTCGCAGGCATTTTAGCAGGATTTTCTGGACTCCAGCCCGTATGGGTGTAGCCTATCTTGTACAAAGTCGGATAGCTTATGCTTGCATTATAGTTATAGCTTGTCGAAGAACCTGCGAAAATATTCGAATAGCAGGATTCATTTTCAAGGTTAGAACAAATTCGTGATGTATAGACATTGCCACTATTGGGATTATTGGGGTACAAGGTCAACGTGTAGCTGTTAACTTCCCATTCAGCATTAATCGTCAAAACTCCGGCAGGCATTTTTGAAGGCAAGCTCTTGTCCCAGCCCGTATGCTTGTAGCCAGTTTTAGTCAAAGTGGGAAGAGTGTAATAGATATTTGAGTTATAGTTTCCTTCGATAGTTTTCAACAACTCGCCATCGCTTCTAATTTCAATTCGGGAAGGTTTGACTGTGATTCTTTCCGTTGATTTATAATAATTGCAATATTTGTTGGCAGGCCTTTCGATCAAGATATCATAAGATCCCGCATTAAACCATTTGCTCTTTATATCGAATTGAATCCAAGATCCTCCGTTATTGGTGCTGTAATAGAACCTGACATCGCTCGGAGGTGTCGTATTACTGGCATTATACGTCCCCGGAGCCACGCAAAAATCTCTCCATCTCACTGAATAGTTGTCGCCACTGTAAGGGGCTCCATTTCGTACAACTTCGCTACTAGATATATCATGTTTGTTAACCGTCATCGTAAACGGGCCAGCCACACTTGCAGAGGAATTATCATCGATGTCGCGGCTCTTATTTTTTAAGTAGAGTTGGTATGTTCCCGGCTCAGGAGTTGTAAAATCAGTCAAAAATTTCCACAGTCCATCTTCATACCCGTTACCAATTTTATAATGAGACGCATTAGTGGTTTTTCCATAAAAGCTGCCACCATTAGGACTATACTCAAAGACCAAATTACTTGCCGTAGGCCGTGCCGACATGGTCATTGCACCCTTTTTTACATATAAGTAATTGTACTTGTGGTTTTTTGAAAAAGAAGCAGCAATCAAGTTCTGAGCATCTCTGCTACCATTCGTCACAATCTCATAGCCAGTCAATGCATTAGGAAGCGGTTTTGTGGATGCATCTTTCGTGTTAGCTTTTCCAACTTTAATATCATAAATAGCCCTGCCATCATAATAATCCTGCGTATAGTATATCCACAAGCCGTAATTAGAACGATCTTTATTCTTATTCAACGGCGAATCGTAATTATTCTCTATGTGCAATTTTTTATACAATCGTCCACCTATGACAACCGTCTCGGGAGCATAAGTGGGATAATTCTCAATAATTATATCCGTAATCGGCATAGAAGTTTCGGTATATCCAGTTCCATCACCACCTCCATGCAAAACCGATGTTACAGCAAAAGCCAAATAGACATATCCATCGTCGCCTGTATCTCCATATTCTTGAAGATCATGAAAGTTTCCTGATGTATCTTTGGCAATTGCCCAATTCCAGGAATTTCCCCCATAATTAAAGTTCTTATACTCACTACTTGAACCCATCCTGAGCATCATTCGATTCACACGACAGTCATTAGTAGATGAAGACCCGCATTTGCCCGTTGCGGTAATGTCGCCCCACGACATGCTTGTTAGGAAGAGCACTGCAGAAGCCCATAATAGGCCCATTTTTTTTGAAATCATATATGATCACCTCAAAATGTATAAAACAGGTTGCAAATTTAATATTTTCTCATTACGCTATCTGTTTTGTAACTGTAAATTGTCATTTACCGTACAATTTTCATACTCGCTTATGAGTGGGGATGGTGTGAGCCCTCCCTTTGGAGGGTAAAAATCGCCCGATAGAGCCCAAAAACATTTTTTTTACACAAATTTTCCAGTTCAGCTCCGTGAAAAAAGCGTGTTAAATAAGTAGAGCCACAAGATGGGCTTCACCACAAAACACTTAAACTCTATGGAAATTTGCAAATGGCAACAGATGAAGAAATTCTTTTTTATTCGGAAACAAAGAAGAACGACAATAAAAGCGTGCGGGAAAAATTCGAAGGACAGATGTACCTCGATCCGACCTACGACCCTGCGTTCAAGGCTCTGTTCGACAGCGAGGATGCCTTGAAGGACTTCCTCGACGGGGTTCTGGACTTGGAAGGCGAAAACAAAATCAAGACGCTCCACTTCAATTTCGACAAGGCGTTAATTTTCCGCGTGCCGCAAGAAAAGAAAGTCGTATTCGACATTTTCGCGACCACCGGCAAAGACAGGTTCTTTAATGTGGAGTAGTGTACGAGCCGAATGTTGCAAAAACAAACTTGTTTGTTTTTATTACTGAGGCGAAGTCACTGACGCTGGAAGCGTCAAATGCAGAGGCTTGAAGGGGGCTTTTTCATTGACAGAACCATGCTTTACAAGGCTTTCCATATCATCAAGGGACGCAAGGAAATGGAACTTTCGGAGGAATTCAAGGCTCTTTCTGAGGAGCAGAAGAAATACCGTCGCTATGAATTGCCTGAATGCGTTTCCGTGTGGATTTGCAATTTTGACTTGCCTGGAGCAAAGGGTGAATTTCGCGACGAATGGGGACTTTACAGCAACTTCGCCTTGAAAACAATGGCGGAACAAAAAAAGGTCGCCGTTCCGATTTCTATGAAAAATAAGTATATTTTCCTTAGCGTCCCTAACTTCAAGAAGTCCGTCGAAGAAGTGAACGGGGCTGTGGATAAGTGGCTTTATCTGCTGAACCATGCGAAAGACGGAAACGAGCTCCCGAATTTCGGCAGCGAAATCATGAAGGATGCGATTGAACGAATCAAGGTCGCTAATGCCCCCGATGAACTTTTGGCAGCGCAGGAGAAGTATATGACGACAAAAGAAGATTACGAAAGTTGGGCTGCCGGGCTTGTCATCCACGCCCGCGAAAAAGCCATGGCTGAAGGTCGTGCTGAAGGGAAAGCCGAAGGACAGGTTGAAGGTCATGCAAAAGGGGTGGAAGACACTCATGTTCAGACTGCTCTCGACATGCTGGCGGACAACGAGCCAATCGAAAAGATTGTCAAGTACTCGCACCTTTCCGTGGAAAAAGTTCTTGAGTTGCGTGAATCTCAAGCGAATTGCACTTCCAAGTAATACTTTGTCTTTTTGACACCCTTCGTCTTCTCTCAACTTTTTAAAGTTTACAAAAGAAAAAAATACCCTATCAATATAGGATGACGCATTATTCTAGTAACTAAGTTCTAGTAACTATTAACAGCACACCGCCGCCTATTTCTTGTTTCCGAATAAAAGCACTACAGCGCCTTGGGCGGCTTGGAACAGCAGGGGAATGTAGCCGAGGAGTCCGGCGGCGAGGACGACGGGGGCGGGGATTCCGAGGATGCCGGTGAACAGGGCGACTTGGGCTCCTTCGCGGACTCCGATGCCGTTCAGCGATATGGGGAGCATGGATACGACGATGGTGATGCTTGTAAAGACGATGAGGATGCTGATGTCGATATCGACTCCGACGGCTTTAAAGTAGGCGTAAGCGATAAAGAGTGTCAATAATTGCAGCCACAGGGAATCGAGCGACGACAGGAGTAGCTGTTTTTTGTGCTTCCTGTAAATAGAAAGGCTTTTTTGCAGTTTGGCGATGAAGGTGAGCTTGTTGCTGATGAATTCTGGGATGGGCAGCTTGTCCGAGAACAGGCAAAGCAAGATAAAGATGACGCAGGCGAGGCTTGCGACGGTCATAATCAGGGTGTAGCTTAGGGGAATGTCGGCTTTGTTCAGGGCAAAGGGGAGGGCTACAAAAAAGCAGAGGAACATGGCGAGCAGTCCTTGGATGCGGGCGAGCAGGACGGCCGAAACGGATTGGCTTGTCTGGTTGAAGTTTTTCCCGAATGCGAGCGATTTTACCGCGTCTCCGCCAAATCCGGTCGGGAGGAGGTTGTTGAAGAAATACCCCATGGCGGTGTAGGCGTAGTATGTTTTGAACGGAATTTCTGGTCCTTGGACCGAGAGTCCTTTCCAGCGGTTCGCTTGGATGGCCATGACGAGCGTCGCGGCGACGAGCATGGCGATAATCCACGGGGTCATTCCCGCGTTCCAGTTGTCTTTGACTTCGCTGAAGGGGATTTTATGGAATATATAATATAGGCCTCCAATTGTAATGGCTGCCTTGACTGCGGTGAGTGCATGTTTTGTCGTTTTTTTTTGCGATTGAACTTGCATGCGGACAATATAAATTATTATATTCAAGTTACGAGTGCTAGGTATTTTTAAAAAGGAGAAATAAATGAATAAAAAAATGCTAGTTCCGGTTGCCTTCGCTACGGCAACTTATGCGTTGTTCGGATGCTCGTCCGAAAACGCCCCCCTCCCTTCCGCAGCTTCTGCTGGCGATAACGGCGCCCAGGTTGGCGAGCTCGTTCTTGTCGATGCTCAGGACGCCAAGGCTCATTTTGCCCGCTACAGACGTTCTGTCGTTGATTCCAGACAGTTCGCAGCTCCAGTTTCTGAAAGCTCGGAAGACGCGTCGGTCAAGATTGACTCTACGCTCGAAAATGGAAATTTTGCAGTGAACGCCGATGTCACGGTTAAAGACGATTCCGCCTATACGGTTGCGTCTGCCGGTGTCGATGGCGACGGCTTCGCTTGGCTTGTCCAGGTCGAAAATGGCGCGGTCGTCTATTCTTGGCGTGAAAAGGCCGGCGACGAATGGCAGAAGTTCGAAACTGGTAAAGTTTGCGAAAAGGACGAATTGAACAACGTCCGCGTGGAACGTGCCGAAAACGTGATTGCCATTGTGGTGAACGGCAAGATTGTGGGCGCTTTCCGCAATGATATCGAAGGCACAATCACGCTCAAGGGCGAATTGACGATTGGCTTCGATAAGAAGGATGAAGGTCAGTGCCATTGCAAGAATGGTCAAATCGACCAGATTGACTTGGAAACTATTAACGAAATCAAGGATGTCAAGGATACGGTAAAAACTGCGGGTGATTCTGCTGTCGTGGATACAGCTTCTGTTACCAAGAATGATTCCGTGAAGACATCGACTTGGCTTGCCGAATGGGACTTCAATGATTCCACGAATGTGGGTCTTGACGTGACGGGCAATGGGCACGATGCGACCGTGACCGAAGGTTCGGTTGCTTCTGCTGAAGGAATTGCGACCTTTGACGGCAAGTCTGGCTTCTCTGTAAAGCTTGACAAGCGCATTAATATCAACGATTTCATTGTTGAAGCTCGCGTAAAGCCGACTCAGTTTGGCACGATGCAGAACATCATCGTTGCTGAACCTCCCGGACGTGGAGTTGACGGCTGGCAGCTCCGCATTGACGAAGGTGTCTTGACTGTTCATCTGCGCGATACCGACAAGGATGGCGACGATTGGAGCATCTTCCCGGGCAAGACTATGCCGCTTGGCGAATGGTCCGAAATCCGCCTTGAACGCAATGCCGACAGTCTCAAGCTGTTCCAGAATGGCGAAGTCACTGTCGCAACGTCTTATGTTGGCGACTTGACCCAGATGGCTTATGACTGGAGCATTGGCTACGATGGCATGCAGCAGGCATTCCACGACCGCTACTTCATTGGCGAAATGGACTACGTCCGCTTTGGCACGTTCAAGGGCTTTAGCGCTGGCGAAGTTGCTGCTCCGACTGCAAAGCCGCTTGTGGCTTGGGAATTCAATGAACCGAGCTTTGTGGGCCTCGATCGCATGGCTAACAATTCCACGCATTATATTGTTGGCTCTGCAAATATTGTCGATACGACGCTCGTTCTCGATGGCCAGTCTGGCTTGCTTGTTCCGCTTTCTAAGGTGTTCCATCGCAATACGTTTGCTGTTGAAACTCGCGTGAAGCTCGCTAAGTTCAACGATATGCAGAACATCATCGTCGCTGAACCTCCTGGACGTTACGGCGATGGCTGGATTATCCGTGTAGATAATGGCGTGTTGACTGCTCATTTCCGCGATCAGGATACTGATGGCACGGAATGGAACGTGTATAAGGGCGACAAGCTTGTTCCTGATGAATGGACGAAGATTCGTGTTGAACGCTCTGCGGATGCCGTCAAGGTGTTCCAGAACGACAACTTGGTGATTTCTGCTCCAACGAAGGGCGACGTGTCTGAACTTGGCTACGACCTCGCCATTGGCTACGATGCCATGAAACAGGCTTTGCACGACCGCTTCTTTGTCGGTGAAATCGATTACATCCGTTTCTACGGCCTGTAATATTTTGCTCTGCGTTTAATGTATATTTGAAGGGACCTCCGTTGGGGGTTCCTTTTTTATTTGGGTGAATATGAAAATTGATGTCGGTATAATTAATTACAATGGCGGCGAAGAATTGACTGCTTGCGTCAAGAGCTTAAAGTCGCAGACGAATCCTGTCCGAGTTCTTGTTTTTGACAATGCTTCTACCGACAAGTCTATTGAATTTTTAAACGCGCAAAACCTCGATTGCAAGATTATCGAAAGTCCGAAAAATTTGGGCTACGCGGGAGCTTGCAACGGGCTTTTGGAGAATATGGATTCTGATATCCAAGTGCTTTGCAACATGGATTTGGAATTCGACCCGACGTGGGCTGAAAATTTGCTGCGTTGCTTTGAACGGCACCCCGAAGCGGGTTCTGTCGCTAGTTTGGTTATGGAAAAGAGCGGCGTGGTGAATGCGGTGGGCGTGCTGTTTGGCGCTGACCTTTTTGCTAAAAACGAGGCGAGCGGCTTGAACATTGCTGATGCCGATGTTCGCGAGAAGGAGGTGTTCGGCTGCTATGGTGCCGTGATGAGTTTCCGTAAGGCGGCGGCGGATGCCGCGGGCAAGATGGATGCGAGCTTCTTCTTGTTCTTTGAAGAGACGGAGTGGTATTTCCGCCATAACTTGGCGGGGTACAAGACGGTATTTTGCCCCGATGCGAAAGTTTATCATGAACGCTCGATGACGACGGTGCGTTATTCCCCTCTTAAATTATTTTATTCTGAACGGAACCGTTTGCGGAGTGCAATAAGGCTTTTGCCTTTGGCTGATATCTTGATGCTCCCTGTTCGCGGTGTCGTTCGCTATTTGGACATGGCGAAGGGCGGGGTTCCCGGGCAATCTGGCGATGGGAAGAAGCTCTCGAAAGTGGCGATTTGCAAGGCTTTGGCCAAGGCTTGGTGGCAAGCGTTGTGCATGTTCCCGAAGGAATGGGCGACTCGCAAAATGTATCAGCGGATGTTCGGGAATGTGCCCGCGAAAGTCCGCGAGATTCTTGCGACGTACAAATTGGGGTGAGAGTTGCTGGGGTTGCTTCGCAACAGTTCCTAGTTACTAGAGCGACTGCGTCGCAGTTTTGAGTACTGAGTTACTAGTTACTAGAACTTAGTTGGCAGAACTTAGAGCTTAGATGGCGATGTCATTGCACTTCGTGCATGATCGTTCGCCTCGGATATAGAAACATGCAAATATGTTCCTGCATCGCTCATGCCTCAAAGGGAGCCTACGGCGACCGACCTCACGTCTCACCGCTCACTGCTCAGGATCAATGTAGGATGACGTTGTAGTTTGCTGACTAAGCTCTACCAACTGCATTGCAGTTTTGTGTTCCAAGTTGCTAGAAATTTGGAAATGAAAAAAGCATCTTGTTTCTTAAGTCCTCTAATAACTAGTAACTAGTGACTAGTGACTACTTTACTAAATTGCAAGCATGGCGTTCGTTCATTTACAGACTCATTCTGAATTTTCGATTTTACAGGCTTCGGCTCGACTTGACGATATTTTGGCGGCAGCTGCCGCAGAGAATGCACCTGCAGTGGCTCTTACTGACCACGGTGCGATGTTCGGCATTTTGGAAATCCAGACGCGCGGAAAGGACTTGAACAAAAAGCGCAAGGAGAAAGGGCTTCCGCCTGTCAAGACGGTTTACGGCTGCCATATTTACGTGGATACTCCGAGCGCAAGCCAAAAAGATCCGACGACTTTTGAACGTTTGACGCTGCTTGTCGAAAACGAAAAGGGTTATTACAACCTGTTGCGCATTGTGAGCTACCGTTACGAAGATGGCGACCGCTGGGCCGAAATTCCCTCTGTTCCGCTGGAGACGATTAACCAGTTCAAGGAAGGCGTGATTGCGATTGCGGGCGACTTTTTTAGCCGCTATGGTCAGAATGTGGCTGCGGGGAGAGATTCTCTTGCCGTAGAATACATGGACCGTCTGAACCAGATTTTTGACCACGACCACTTGTATATTTCGGTTTGCGATAACGGTATTGCGCAACAAAAACGAGTCAATGAATTTAACGTAGAGCTTGCGAAAAAGTATGGCCGCGAAGTGGTGGCTGTGGGCGATGTGCATTATATCAAGCCCGAAGATGCGATGGCTCATAAGGTGCTCCGTTGCATAGCCTTGAAGACGACGCTCAACGACTTTACGGATAAGCGGTTCCCGACGGACCAGTTCCATTTCCGCACCGAAGCAGAAATGGTAAAGCTCTTTGGGCATATTCCGGGCGCGATTGAAAATACGGTGAAAATTGCGGAACGCTGCAACTTTACCGTGAAGACTGGTATTGGCGATGATTTCTGGCCGCGATTCAAGATTCCCGATGAGTTCTTGGCGAGCGAAGAATGCGCGAACATCCGTGCGTTGATGAAAGCGGAATACGATGCGGAATATCCTGTGATTCGCGAACGCGAGCTGAAAGGCGTTATCAAAGACCGCAAAAAGAAGGTCAAGGCGAATTACTGTGCCGAAAAGGGAATTGCCGAAGATGCTTTGACGGATGAGGACAACGCAGAAATTGATCGCTTGTCGCAGCCGGAGTTCTTTGACGATGATGACAAGAAAGCTTGGGAAAAGAATGTTCACCGTTGGTGCAAGCCCGGTGGCGATGCCGACGTGTATATCACGCATCTTTGCAACGAACGCTTGAAGTGGCGTTTTCCCGACGAAGATTTTAAGTTCCCGACCCACGAAACAGACGTGGGCAAGCGCATGTACAAAGAAATCAACTGTATCCGCAACATGAACGTCGCGGGCTACCTCTTGATTGTGTGGGACTTTATCAACTGGTCTCGTGAACATGGGATTCCCGTGGGACCGGGGCGTGGTTCAGCTGCTGGTTCGCTTGTCACTTACATCATCGGTATTACCGATATCGACCCCTTAACTTTCGACCTCCTTTTTGAACGTTTCTTGAACCCGGAACGTGTGTCCATGCCGGATATCGATACCGACATTGCTGATAGAGACCGCGGTCGCGTGATCCAGTACGTGACGGACAAGTACGGCAAGGAGTGCGTGGGGCAGATTATTACATACGGTATGCTCAAGTCCAAGGCGGTGATTACGGACGTGGGGCGTGTGCTGGGCTTTGCTCCAGCCGAAGCGAAGGCGGTGACAGCATTATTCCCGCAGCGAACGCTGAACTTTAGTTTGAATCAGGCGTGGACGGGCAAGGACAAAAAGGGCAATCCGCTAGAAGACGGTTACAGCCCGGAACCGTTGCAGGCTTTGGTGAACAGCCGTCCGAGCTTGCAGAACCTTTGGAACATTGCTTTAACGCTTGAAGATTTGCCGCGCCAGACGGGCGTGCATGCTTGCGGCGTGGTGATTACGCCGACCCCGATTTACAATTTGGCTCCTTTGTACCGTGCGGCTCCCGAAGATACGCCGGTGGTGATGTACGATAAGCATTACGCCGAAGACATCGGGCTTTTGAAGATGGACTTCTTGGGCCTCATCAACTTGTCCATCATTCAAGATACGGTTCGAATGGTCGAACAGAACCGCAACATCAAGCTCGTGATGAACAAGATTCCGATTGATGACAAGGAGACGTTCGAACTTTTGGGCAAGGGCCTCACGACGACGGTGTTCCAGTTCGAATCTCCGGGTATGCAGAAGTACCTGCGCGAGCTGAAGCCGACTCGAATCTTTGACCTTATCGCTATGAACGCCCTGTACCGACCGGGGCCGATCGACCAGATTCCTCACTTTATTGCCCGTAAAAACGGCAAGGAAGATATCGACTGCTACCATCCGGACTTGGAGCAGGTGCTTGGCGAAACGTACGGCGTGATTGTGTATCAGGAACAGGTGATGAAGCTCGCCCAGATTTTGGGTGGCTACACGCTGGGCGGCGCTGACAACATCCGACGCATCATGGCGAAGAAGATGCCGGAAAAGATGGCGAAGCTCGAACCGGAGTTCTTCGAAAAGTGCTTGAAGAAGGGCTACGACCGCGATATGATCCAGAAGGTGTGGAACGCGGTGCTTCCGTTCTGCGGATACGCGTTCAACAAGAGTCACGCCGCTGCATACGCTTACGTCGCTTACCAGACTGCTTACCTCAAGACGCATTACGGCCCTGAATACATGGCTGCGTCCATGACATCCAAGATGGGCAAGACCGAAGATACGGTGACCATCATTTTGGAGTGCAAGCGTCTTGGAATCCCTGTGCTTTCGCCGAACATCAACACGTCATTGGGCGTGTTCTCTGCGAATAAAGCGGGGCAGATTCTTTACGGGCTTGCGGGTATCCGCAACGTGGGCATCGCCGTCGTCGAAGACGTTGTCGCGGAACGCGAACGCCGTGGCATTTACAAAGACATTTTTGATTTCTGCAAACGCGTTACGGAGTATCAGGCGGCTCAGTCCGAAAAACGTCCTCCGCTAAACAAGAAGGTGCTCGAATGCCTTATTATGGCTGGCGCGTTGGATGACTTGCCGGGTAGCCGTGCCGTGCAGATTGCGACTGTCGATCGTGCTTTGGAAGTCGCTATGCGAAGCCAAGAAGACAGGGCGATGGGGCAGGTTTCGCTCTTTGATTTGGGTGGCGGAGGTGCTGCGATCCAGAATACGGCTGAAGTTTTGGAAGATGCCGAAGAATGGACGGCGATGGAAATGCTCAACAAGGAACGCAGCGTTCTGGGGCTTTTCCTTTCGGGGCATCCGCTGGACGAATTCCGCCCGGAACTTTCGGGCTTTACGACTTGCTCGCTTTCGGAAGACGAAATTACTCGTCATGTGGGCGATATCGTGGTCGTGGGTGGCGTGGTCATTAAGATGCGCTCCATCGAAACGAAGCGTGGCGACACGATTGGCTCTGGCGCGATTCAAGACTTCCAAGGCGAAGTGGAACTGTTCTTCAAGAAAGACGTGTGGGAACGGTTGCGCGATACCGTCTCGATTGACGACCGTGTGCTTGTGAAGGGAACGCTGGAGCAGCAGCGCGACCGCGACGGATTCCAAATTATCGTCGAAGAGGTTGTTCAGCTTGACCGTGTGCGTTGCGACATGGTGAATTACATTCACGTCTCGTTGTTTACCGGTGTGCTTACTGATGAGTTCTTGGCAAAGCTCGAAACCGAAATGAAGGCTAATTTGGCTGACGAATACTCCCATGGGTGTGAATTTGTGTTCCATTTGGAGACAGAATCGGGATTCGAGCACGCAGTTGTCTTAAAAAAATATAAAGTTGTATATACTCAGGAATTATTGCAATGGCTTAGAACAGATCTAGGTGCTTTGAAGGTTTGGGTATCGAATCGTGCGAAACGTTAACGAAGAAAACTCTCCCTATATTCTCTTTTGCGCAGGAGAAGATTCCGGCGACGTGATTGGTGCCGAAATGGTGGACTACGTTGTTCAACATGGCTTTAAGGCTATTGGAACGGGTGGTCCCCTGATGCAAGAGAAAGGGCTTTTGCCTTTATGGGATTACAACGAGCTCCCTGTGTCGGGCGTGGGCGATGTTGTCCCGAAGGTGTTCTCGTTAAAGAAAGTTTTTGAAGTTGTTAGCGATGCCGCTGAATCGAACAAGTGCCTTGCCATAATTGCAATTGACTACCCTGGGTTCAATATGAAGCTGGCACGCCTCGCAAAAAAGTGGGGAAAGCCCATGCTTTATGTGGCTCCTCCGCAAGTGTGGGCGTGGAAGTCAAAACGGGCGAATATTTTTAAGCAGGCAGACAAAATCCGTTTGGCAGTGTTCTTTGATATCGAAGCGAAGGCTTATAAGCAGCTGAACTGCGAAACGCTTAGGCTCAAGCATCCGGTGATGAACTGGAATCCTCGTTTTGTGGAACGCAAGTCCGATATGCTTTTGCTGCCGGGAAGTCGCCGTGCAAGCGCTTTGCGCAATTTGCCGGCATTTATCGCAGTGGCGGAAAAATACCGCAATACGTGGGCGGAACGCAATGTGGGGCCGCTTCCCGATGTGATTGTGATTGCGTCGAGAGAGTGCTTGGAAGTTCCGCTGATTGTTTCGCTTGAAAAACTTTTTGAAGGTCGTTTGCCGACATGGCTGAAGGTAGTCGTTGCTCCGAAGCATATTGGCATGCGATTGGATTTTTATTCGCAGTATTCTGCTGCGCTTACGTCGTTTGGAACGAGTACGCTTGAAATGGCTTGCGTCGGCGTTCCGTTTGCGGCTTGCGTTGTGCCTGACCTGCTCACGTTTGTGATGGGGCGGATTATGGTAAAGTCCGAATACTTGTCGCTTCCGAATGCAATTCTTGGTTGCGGCGTGGCACCGGAATATATTGTTCAGAATAAATTAAACGCCCGTATGGTGCAGTCCATTGTGGATTCCATTTTCCAGCAAAGCATCGAGTCTGCAAGCGAAGTCGCGTATAGGCTTCGCAGAGCTTTGTGCACTGGGAAAAGTTCCGAAGAACTAGTGTCTGAATTTCTTGCTGAGTTCGTCCAAAGTCAAGCGCATTAGCGTCGGGTTTCCGAAGGGCGACTTTAGCGGGTCTTGCGTAATCATCAACTGGCCAACAAGGGCTGTCATTTCTTCGGGCTTGAGCTTGTCTCCTGCTTGGTAGGCGTTTGTCTTTGCCCAAGATTTTGCAATCGCTTCTTGGAATTTTACCATGTCGTTCTTGGTGTCGTTTTCGTCAACGTCGTTTAAAAAGTCGTGGACGGCTTTTGCGGCACGAGAAAGCGGAAGCGCACTTGGGATAGAACGGATCTGGTATGTGTCTCCGCCGAACGGCTCCACAAAGAATCCGAGCTTGCGAAGCTGCTCGTCAACGGTGCGGAAGATTTCTTTTTCTTGCTTGGAAAGGTCAATCAGTTCGGGGAACAAAAGCTCCTGGCTATCTTGCGAGATGTTGTTTTGGAGCGATTCCATCGCTTGTTCAAAAAGTACTCGCGTGTGGGCCGCATGCTGGTCGATAATCAAAAGACCGTTGGAGTCTTCGCCCGCAATGTAAGTGTTTGCGATTTGGAAGAACGTTGGCGGCACCCACGGTGTTTCTGGAGCTGGCGCGGGTTTGCTGTGGTCTGGTTCCAGCGAAATAATTTTGCCGTATTCGGGGAGCGAGAACAGGTCTTGAACGTCGTCGCTGACGTCGTACTTGGATTTTTTGTCCGAGAGCGTGTTTGCAGTGCTTGCAGCTTTTGTCTGCTGTAGAGGCTGCTGCGGAGGTTGGTAAAGCGGCTTGGACGCTGGCTGCGCAAACGAAGGTTGTGCGAAGGATTGTTGTGCAAAACTCGGCTGTGCGAAGCTCGGTTGCGGAGCTTCCCATGGCAAGTCGTTCTGCGGTTCTGCTGGTGCGGTTTGTGCCGGCTTACCCGTTTGTGCGGGCTTTCCCATAAATTCATCGCTCAAGTCGATGAAGGGGGAATGGGCTTCCATGTCTTTGGTAAACGTATCGCGGATAGCGTGTGTCACGACGAGGAACACCAAGTTCCCGTTTGCGAATCGGACTTCGCGTTTTGCCGGGTGCACGTTGATGTCGAATTCCATGTCGGGCATGTCGAGGAACAATACCGTCACAGGCTTGCACTGAGCCCCGTAGGGCTCGTAGGCTTGCGAAATCGCCTTGCCCACCATCTTGTTTTCGATGGGGCGGTTACGCATAAAGAGGAACTGGTGGTTGCGTTTGCCGTTGGTCTCCGTGGTGGGGGAAATGTAGCCCGTGACGTGAACGCCAGCTTCGGTGTAATCGACGGGCAACAAGCTTTTTGCGACTTTGGAGCCGATGGCTTCGGCGATGCGGCTACGCAGCTCGCCGGGGACTCCCGTAAAAACAGTTCTGTCGCCTACTTTGTAGTCAAAACGGATTTCAGGGTGCGAAATGGAAGTCTTGATGACGATATCTAAGATGCGGGAACATTCGGAAGTCTCGCTACCGAGGAAGGTTCGGCGTACAGGGGTATTGTAAAAAAGGTCTTCGACGAGGAACGTGGTGCCGCGGCTTGCAGGGAAATCTTCTTTCTCAATGACTTCGCCGCCTTTAATTATGATGCGTCCACTTTCGCCCTCTTGCGTGGCGCTCGTGATGGTAAGCTTAGAAACAGCCGCGATAGAGGCGACGGCTTCGCCACGGAAACCGTTAGTTTGTAAGTGAAAAAGGTCGTCCGCGTTGGTTAGTTTGGACGTAGTATGGCGGAGGAAGCAGAGTTCGAGGTCTGCCCGACCCATACCCTTGCCATTGTCGGTGACTTGGATTTTTTTCTTTCCACCTTGCTCGATCTGAATCTGAATTCTGGTCGCTCCGGCGTCGATTGCGTTCTCGATTAGTTCCTTGACAGCCGATGCTGGACGCTCAATAACCTCTCCAGCAGCAATTTTATTGATGATTTCGTCGGATAAAAGGTGAATTTCAGCCATTTTTCGCTTTATATGTAGCTAAATACGCGGTGAATTTACATTTGATTGCTATATTATAAATATAGCTAATGAATTTCTATGAACAAGTGAGGTGAGTGAAATGGTTTCAAATCTATTCCTTCAGCTAGCACACATTGAATTACTGATGTCTTACCCGGTCAAGGACATTCTAACCTTGGTCAAACGAGATTCACGGTTCAATGTGAAACTCCTAAATGATTTGTACTTCGAAGATTCGTACGTCGATGAAAGCGCTTACCGATTCATAATGGACAACATCGTCGCATGGTTGTATGAACGCGGCGAAAATCCAGACGAATTCATCAATCGCATCGTTAAGCGTTGCGCGGCGTTTGAAGTCGTTCCGGCTCGTAGCGTGCTCCGCTCTTACTTGCCGTTCGTTTCTTCGTTCTACACAGCTGAAGATGCTCGCGAACTCTGCCTTGAAATTATTCCGAAGCGTTACCCGTTCCTTACGAAGGCAAACATTCTTCGTAACGAGGTCATCGACGGAAATCGTAGGGTGGACTTCACGTTCCAGTTCGAGACTCCGGGTGTGCTTGCGGCGAACCCCATGCGCTGGATCCGCAGCATGATCAACATCGGACCGCTCCTCTTGAACACGCCTGCATACGAACACATTAGCTATCTCGCCTCGCAGACGTCGTTTATTGAAGCTCTTGAAAACAGAGTCCCCGCCGAAATGAAGGAAGACGGCGGCATCTATATCAGGGGCGAAAAGGTTGGCGAACATAAGACGTTTGCCGACTGCATCAAGGAACACAACCTCGACTGGAAGAGCGACGTGGAAAAGAGCATTGGCTGCGTCCGTTCTTTGGTGGACATCCGCGACCCGAAGACCGGTGCCGTGCTTGTCGAAAAGGATTGCTACTACGGCGCTCCGGTTTACATTCTTGAATTCATCTTCAAGGCTAACGTGAACGCTTCCGAACCGTTCATCAAGTTGATGAGCTCTGTCGTGAAACAGGAATTTGCTGCTTGGGCGCCGCTCCAGAAGGCGCATGAACAACTTCTCGATGCGATGAACGACTCTGTGACCATCGTGTATTACAAGAGCGACGACTCCATCTCTGTGAACAGCAAGCACTTGATGCGTAACGTTCCGGCACGTATTCTCCGCAACCTCTTGCGCGAATACACCGTGACTGGCCGTGAAGAATACGAGAACCGCGAATTCAAGCGCGATCCGGCTATCTGCATGGATCCGCTCCGCCCGAACTTCGAGAGCAGGTTGAACCGCGTTATTGCCCATATTAATGGCTCTGACGATCCTGAACATCCGAGCGAAGGCGTGAAGAAATTCTTTGAAATTGAACGCCATCGCCGTGGTGGATTCCGTTTCGTTCCGAAGTGCAAGATTATCTTCAGGGAAGAATAAGATTACTTTGTATTAAGTTATAACGAAAGCATTTTTGCGAGTAGTTATGATTTAAAATGGTAAATTTTATTGAGTGAAGAAATAAGTAAAACGAAAGAACCAAACGGCTCACTAATTGGTATATTTGGAGTGTTGAGAATGGTTTGAAGGGTAAATCCTGAAACGACTTTATCATTGCTCCCCTCCTGATAGGTTCAAGGTTCTGGAAACCGCTCAATATTTTCTCCTTCTTAGGAAAGGGCTCTTTTAGAGCCCTTTCTCTTTTTTTATAAAAAAGATTTTTTCAGAAAAAAGAAGTTATGCGGGAGGGACCCCAGCTCGGAGTGGACGCCTACGGCGTCAGCGGCTTCACTCGGTTATGAACGCCTGCAATAGTCTACAAGGCGAAGCAAGCAGAAAACATTATGTTTTCTATTTGTGAGCCGAAGAACTGACGCTGTAAGCGTCAACCAGTCGTTCGCAACACTCGTTTTGCACGCTACTGCGAAAAATATCCTTGGCCGACGCTTCCATTCTCTAAACGATTGCTTGTCATCTTTAGGATGAATCAATATCTCGCTTTGGGGTGGTATAAAGAGAACTCTCGCTGTAAACGAAAAAAAGCCCGCATCAACTGATGCGGACCTTTCTAATAACTATTGACTAATTACTAACCACTAACCACTAACCACTAACCACTGTCTACTGTCTACTATCTACTATCTACGGCGTGCAGCCATTTCCTTCGTGAGGATGTCCATGACAGCGCCGATTTCGGCAGGAGCCTTGAAGACCGGGTTAGCGTACTTGCTAGCGATAGCTTCGAGCTTCTGTTCGTGGTAAGCGACCTTGAATTCCGTGAACTTGAGGCCGTGAGCCGTGCTGATGACGACGACATTTTCGTCCTTAGCGATCTTGCCTTCGGCACAGAGCTTTTCGAGAGCGCCGAGAGCGACACCTGTGTGCGGACAGCAGTAGAGACCGATGCGGTCGCCGCGGTGGGCAGCATTGGAGAGTTCTTCTTCAGTGACGCTTACGACCATGCCGTTTGTCTTCTGGATGGCGCGAACGGCCTTCGGATAGCTGACCGGGTTGCCGATCTGGATAGCACTTGCGAGAGTCTTCTTGGCCTGAACTGGTTCGAGCTTGTCGAAGCCGCGCGTGTAGGCGCGATAGAACGGGTTTGCGTTTTCGGCCTGAGCGACGATGATGCGCGGGATGCGGTCGATGAGGCCCATGGCCTTGCAGTCTTCGAAGCCCTTGGCGAGAGCGCTGACGTTACCGAGGTTGCCGCCCGGGATAATCACGGTGTCCGGAACGGTCCAGCCGAGTTCCTGGCAGATTTCTGGGGAAATGGTCTTCTGGCCTTCGACGCGGAGGCTGTTCATGGAGTTCGCGAGGTAGATGCGGTTGTCCTTCGTGACTTCCTGAACAATCTTCATGCAACCGTCAAAGTCGGTGTCGAGGGCGAGCACGATGCTGCCGTTAGAAATCGGCTGGATGAGCTGTGCGGTGCTGGTCTTGCCGGCCGGGAGGAACACGATGGACGGGATGCCGGCCTTGGCGCAGTAAGCGCTGAGGGCGGCAGAAGTGTCGCCGGTAGAAGCGCAAGCGACGGCGTCAATCGGGTGAATGTTCTTCTTGATGATGTGGTTCACTTGGCTCACGAGAACTGTCATGCCGAGGTCTTTGAAAGAACCTGTATGGGAGTTGCCGCAAAGCTTGACCTTGAGGCTTCCGATGCCGAGGTCCTTGGCGAGCGGAGCTGCGTCAAAAAGCGGGCTCCAGCCTTCGCGCATGGTGACGATATCTTCGACCGGAATATCCGGGAGAACCATTTCACGCTTGCTCCAGATACCGCTCATGTCTTCGGGCTTAAAGCTCATGCGGCGTTCGGCAAAGAGCTTTTTCCATTCTTCCGGGCTCTTGCTTGCGAGCGCTGCGCGGTCGTGTTCGACTTCGAGCAGGCTTCCATCGACCTTGCTGCGGTAAATGACGTCGGTCAACGGGTACGTATCGTCGCCGTTGATGTTTCTGAAATGAGCGTTAAACTGCATAATAACCTCTAGTATTTTTACGAGGCAAATATAGCATTTTTAGTTACTAGTTCCTAGTTATTTGTTACTAGAAGTTAGAGCTTAGAGCTTAGAAGTTAGAGCTTAGAGCTTAGAAGTTAGAGCTTAGAGCTTAGAACTTAGAGCTTAGAACTTAGAGCTTAGAACTTAGAACTTAGAGCTTAGAGCTTAGAACTTAGAGCTTAGAACTTAGAGCTTAGAGCTTAGAACTTAGAACATTTTCTTTTATCTTTAAGAATATCTAAGTTCTGCCAACTGCCTACTGTGGCGTAGCCCCATCCATAGTCTTGTATTAAGAACATTATGGATCCTCGCTGTGCGAGGATGACACTGCCAACTAAGTTCTGCCAACTAAGTTCCGCCTACTAGCAACTAGTAACTCTAATCTAGTAACTCCT
>CAMZGI010000005.1 GCA_947306305.1 uncultured Fibrobacter sp. | reverse complement strand
GAATTAAATTTTGGCGGAATAAATAATCCGCAATTAGTACAATCGTTTAGGAGTGCGCAAGCACACTCCACCACTCGCCTTTTTCGCGTTCAACAGAGACCTTGAAGCCGGCTTCTTCGAACCACTTGAGGATGTAATCCTTTTCAGTGACGAGCTGACCGCTAATAATCAGTTCGCCGCCTTCCGCAAGCAAGTCCTCGATATCATCGCGCAACGGCCAAAGTTCGCTGCGGATCATGTTGCAGAGAATCACGTCGAACTTCGTTCCGTCCTTGAACGCATCCAAGAATCCGAGCACGCAGTCGCTTTCGCCAAAACCATTACGTTCAAAGTTTTCAGCAATGCAAGGAATCGTGAGCGGGTCGATTTCCGTACCCACCGCCAAACTAGCGCCCTTGCGACGCGCAAACATCGCCAAGATTCCCGTTCCCGTACCAATGTCGAGAACCGTCTTGCCGTTAAAATCAATATTTTCCATCAACGCGGCACAGCTACTCGTCGTCTCGTGCTCACCCGTACCAAAAGCAGTCTTCGCTTCGAGTTCAAGCACAACCGCTTCCGGATCTTCCGGCGCAAATTCCACCCAAGGCGGACGCACCCAAAGATGCTCGCTCACAGCCACCGGCTGCGCACGGTCGCGCCACCACTTGTCCCAATCCTTTGCAGGCTCTTCCGTCACCGTGAAGTTGTACTGAGGAAATTCCTCCACGATGCGGTCGCGTTCAGCCTTGTCGCCCGTGTAAAAACAGAACTCCGTGCGACCTTCCGTCACCGGATCCAGTTCTTCCAACGTAGCCACGCCCGCTTCGAAAAGCAGGTAGCTTGCAATTTCATATTCTTCATTGGGGCAGTTGCCCTGAGCCTTGTACCAAGTATCGATTTTCTGCATAGCTTAAATTTATCAAAATAAAGAACGGACAGGACGAGCGTTGAAAAAATTGGGCGCATTATACGATTCCAACACGTTTTTGAGGCGAATTAATGCCGCATACTTTGTTCTAATACATACTAAAACAGGAAAATCGTCATTTAGTATGTAAAAAAAGATGAAAATCCGCTCAAAAAAGCCAAAATACAGCTTTTTAAAGCAATCTTTCAACAAAAAGGCCCTCTAAAGTAGCTATTTGCACTAAAAATTACATACTAAACACCATAAATCGACAATTTAGTATGTAACCACACAAAGTAACAAACGGCCAATTACATATTAAAACACATAATGACCTTTTTTAGTATGTAAATCAAGTGCAGAATCAAGCACTTCAACACATTTTTTCTCAATTCAACACCACGACGCCCAAACATCCAAACGAAAAGCAGCAAAAAGAAATATATTTAGGCAAACCACTTCGAACTTATGCTCTACATCCACCAATTCCCCGACTGGACACGATTCCGCTTCGACTCCCCCAAGGTGCTCAACGCACTTGGGCAAACGCGACTCGCCGAAGGAAAACTCATCGGGATCATGCAAATCTGCGGACTCAAGGACATCGAAGCAAAACTCATCGCCGATGACATCGTTGCAAACTACGCCATCGATGGCTACACGCTCGACGCGGCGAAAGTCCTCACCGAAGTGGAACTCAAAAGCAAGAGCAACGAAAATTACATCAAGAACTACATCGGCGCCATACAGAACGCCGCTTCGCCCCTGACCGAAGAAAGACTCTTCAACTGGCACGCCGCCATGGGTCAGAACAAAGTCAAGCACTACCGCGAAACTCCCAGCGAAGTACAGACAACATTAGACGAAAAAACGCTCCACTTTGTAGGCCCGAATCCAGAACGCCTCCAAAGCGAAATGGAAAGTTTTATCTCGTGGTTCGAAAAATCGAACATGGACGGAGTCATCAAAGCCGCCATCGCACACTTTTGGTTTTTGACCATCCGCCCCTTCGCCGACGCCAACGGCAGAATCGCCCGCGCCATCACCGCGATGCAACTCGCCCGCGCCGAAAGCACAACGCATTGCCAATACGCACTGAACAAGCAAATCAGCGACAACAAAGCCGACTACTTCAAAATCCTCTCGCGCACACAAGCCGCAAGCGGTGACCTCACCGAATGGATTTTATGGTTCCTGCAAATGATGCGAGACGCCATCAAAGATAGCGAACAACTTTTCGCCTCCGAAATCAGCCGCATCCAGTTCCGCAACGCCCACGCAAGCACCACCTTCAGCGAACGCGAACAACAGCTCATCGACGAAATTTTAGCCGGAAGAATCGCCCAACCCTTCACCGCCAAAGAAGCCGCCGCATTCTTCAACACCAGCCACGACACCGCCCTCCGCGAAATCCAAAGTCTTATGGACAAAGGAATTTTGCAGACGAACAACAAAGGCGGCAGAAGCAAACGGTATAGACTGAAGGATGAAAGGGAGGAAGGGTGAGGTGGGGGAAAACGCAACTATCTGAAAATTCTGGATAGTTGGTTTTGAGTTGTTAAGTTTTTCTTAATAACTGCATTTTCTGCACCAACCATACATTTTCGTCTTCATAACGTATTTCTACACTCTGACCGAAATCCTCACAGCAGAAACACAAATCAAATACTCCGTAGCCAAATTGCGAATAAAAAACATCTTTTTCCTTAGTATTTTTCATCTTCTACACATTTATTCACTACAGCAAGCAATATTTCGTTTCATTCTCAATTTCTTGCAGTTTCGCTAAACCAGTTCAATTCGCATCTATTGCATCTTGCTTTTTAAACAAAAAAGCACTTCGTAAACCTTAGAAATATGAGCGTCCATATCTTCGTTGGAAGCACGATTTGCTTTTCACAATACTTTTTTTCAGCTACCCACTTCCCTCTTTTATTTTTTTACATAATTCACAAAATAATTCATTTTAATACAAGGCTTACCTAGCCTCATATACCCTGTTCCAGAGAAGGTCATCCATGCATTACGATCTTTATCATTTAAAGAATCTATTCTTTTTTCTCCAAGAAGTGTCCATACAATCCTAAGTCCATTATTTTTCAAAGCATTCAAAAAATCTTTTTTTCTAACCATCAAACATGAAGGGTGCTTTTCATTTATAGACGGATTTTTGCAGACAACAAGGCCAAAACTGTCAACAAACTCACCATCTTTGATTCCCTGATGCATTTTCATTATTCTACACAACTCTTTGGAAGGCCTTATAAACGAGAAAACGCTCTTTTTTGAGTGATCATATTCATTTTCCCAATAGTAGTTGTATGAGGTTAGAGCAACAACAGAGATATCTCTTTCCGCTTTATCGCGGATTGTTTTCCAATCATAGTCATCGCCATATTCTGACTCGTAAGCTTTAGACCAACAATATTCTCTAGAATACACATTGTAACATTGATGGAAATCTGGCATTCGCATCCCATAAAAATTCTGCTTTTTTGACCAACTTTTAAAGGAATTATAATCGTTATCTGTCATAATATAACTGTTTACATCACAAAAGAAATCCTTCTTTGGCTCGAACATTCCATCCAATCGATCTGGTTGTTTTAAATGTATTGACTTATTCAAAATAATCCATTCTACGTCATCGACATCTTTTTCAAAAAGAAATTTTCCTACAGAAGGATAGTTATTCTTTTTTACAATCCATTTTCTATTATTTTGATTCCAATGAAATTTTTTCATTACACCAAAATAAAAAGATTCATCAGCGTTATAAACGGATTTTTTTATAGTTGTTGGGTCAAAATCTCTTACAAATGGTTCGAAACTACCTTTATAAACACCTTCCTTCATTTGGCAATTATCGGATACTCTAGCAAGTAAATCATAGAAAGCAATCCACTGATACTTTTTTCCTATCCGTTCACAAACATTTCCGAATCGTTCTCCATGAGATACACTCATATCAAATTCACCGTGAATACTATAGTCATACCCACTTTCTTTTAGAATCCACATTACAGCGTAATTACTCAATAAATTAGTATCAACACCCCAATCATTAAAAGCACTATCCCAAACATATCGTCCAAAATCGCCATAATGCGATGTTCCACGACCATATTCTGTTGTCATGGAATGCAGAATCATATTTATTGCATATTCTGGAGAAGCAATGTCCTTTTCTCCATAAGGAATCAAGTTAGCATCAACAACATTATTTGGAGGTAAATTCGCAGGCATGGCACTGCCATATGGCGGATAAATTTTCTTTATGTCGAAATCAAATTTTAACCCTAAATGTCTTCCATATTCAATTGTATTCATAGCATAATCGCGTAGTAAAATATCAGGAACAACATTTACAGATTCAAAAATATTTTTATACACATTCGCACAAGTTTTTTATACTTTCCCTATTAAAACTATTTGTTACACAGCCAAAAGCAACCGCATACATTCTCTGTAAAACATACGGATCATTCACATCTTTAAACTTATCTAATAAGCAAATCAAAACATCTATTTTATTTTTTAGCAAATTTACAAGAGCTGTTGATGCTTTGTCTCTAACTTCTCTATTCATTGATGTTAAAAACCAAATCAACATTTGTCCAAGTAAACGAGTTGATTCGTCAGACAATAATTCAAAATCATCGTTATACCAAGCCCAATCAATTATTCGTTTAACATTATTTCTATCAGAGTCATTTTGTGTACTTATAAAAATAGACCATTCAGCATCTCGAATACCCATGCTTAATGGGAATAATTTTTCATGAAGAAAATCACTATTCAAGGAACATTCTGATTTAGCGCACAAAAGTAAGCAGACATCAAACCATTTAAATTTATAATAATCATCTGCCAAAATTTCTTTATTCGTATAATTCTTTATTGAATCAATATTTATTTTTTTTCGCCATAGTAAGCCATCTAAAAATGCCTCTTTTATTGATGACAATGTATTGTCAGGAACAACATCAAACAATTCTATATCATATACATCTGGCAAAAAAACGGCCCATGCATTCAAAAGTCCTTGATATCTACTAAATCCATATTCAGACACGACATACTTATATAACGAACCATTTTTTTCAAACATTAGCTTTATGTCATCATCATTTTTTTCCGCTTCTACTAATGCTTTTGCAACAATTAAATCATAATATTTTTCGTATGCAAAATAAATTTTCGCATTCTTTTCTTTATCAAAAAACTCAACCAATATTCCCTCAGACACCAAATCTTTATAAAGATCCGTCGCATTTATTCCTGAACCAGAAAGAACCGTATTTAATATGCTTAGTGTATCATCGCTAGGCAACAGCTCCTCGTCTCGTCTTTGCATTTCCAAAGCAAGATTCTCAATTGATTTTCTTATTAAGTTTAGCGAAGGCAATGTTGCATGTTTTTTTGAAATTCGTTCATTAAGGTCATCAATATAATTCTTAAAAATTTCAAGAAAATTGTCAAAGCCACTAGGCATCTCTCTCAATCCTTTGTTTCTTAACATTTCACAGAAAAGTTTCAAGAACAAAGGGTTTGAAAATTCGGGATTAAGCAAAGGTGTATTCGGCAGATTAATCTCATAACATTTAAAATAACGCCTAACGGCTTCAAACTCAGCTCCTTTAAAACCTTCATGGTCAACAATATTAACTTTAGATTTTATTTGTTTGGTCAAGACGTAATCTATATACTCAGAGCGAATACTTAAAACAACTCCAACATTACGATATTGTTGAATATCGTAAAAAAAGGATTCTAGATTTTGCTCCCAAAAATTAGGAACATCACACTCATTAAGTGCATCTATAAAAATTAAAGAACGGGATCCCCGAAACCAACCGTACTTATCAAGCAGAAAAAGAAATACTCCTTTACTCTATTTTATAGATAATTTTTCTAAAAACTGTTTCCATAAATCGCCACTTGCAAAGGTATTTCCTAAAAGAAGACACGTCCATTTTCTCGATTGTAGTCTTTTTCTTGCAACATCAGCAAGCAAATGAGATTTTCCAGAACCAGCTTTTCCTGTAAGTAGCAGTACTTGAGCACTCAAAAAACGTCCTGGTCCTTCTTTGAAGAATTTATATAATTCTTGCAATCGATCACCAATCTCCGAAATACTCCTTTCATTATAACGTATTTGATCCACAATTTCCTTGGGGGTATTTTGCTTTTTTAAAGTTACGCCGCAATTGTAAATATTTGCTAGGAGTGATTTAGCATTTACGATTTCTTTTATTACCGAATCAAGTAATACTTTATTTCTTTTATTTTTTTCGCAATAGAAATAAAAACCCTTTACACGTTCGACACAAAGCAGAAAATCACTGATATGACCATCATATTGGTCATCGCCAATATTCTTTATTTTAGAACTCGCTTCGCTGAGTAGATTGAAATATGGATACATTTTTTCAAGAAATTCATTACCATCTTTTGCAAGCATTATAAAATTATCTTCAATTGGCAAATTCACATGCAATTCGGGCGTATAACGAGGTCCTAACTTAAAAATGCTATCATCAAGTTTTCTTTTTAATTCTTTAAAAGAAAAAATATTTCGAATCTTCAATATTGGAGATATCATTTTTACAACTGCATTCAATATGGATGTAAAGATAGACATATTTTATACCATTTTCCTTTTATCCTACGGTTACTTGTCCGTTCGCATGAAACGGAAGAAGGTGGTCGCGCATGGTAGTGAAACTCACATATATTGTCAAATTAAATCAACACTTGTAGTTAAGGTTATTCATTTTCTTCATTTACACAAATATATAATTTCATTTTTACATTAATATACCACCCGCAACAAACATCTTCCTTTTTCAAAGAATCTTTAATAAACTATGCAAAATCTAATCCTTCACAATCCATTCATTCACTTTTACTTCAAAGGGTGTTTTCAATTGAATTCGATTCATCTTTTTTTCGTCAGTTTCATATATCAAACAAGCCTCTAAATCATTTAGATAAAAATCACCTAAAATCCCATCACATTTAGGACATCCAAAAGACATATAGCTTTGTTCCATCGTCCTGCTATAACGTTTTTTCACTTCACCCATTACAATTCCCTTCTCTGGATGACTATCTATATAATATTTAATAACTTCCAATATCTCTTCTCCAAATCGAAGATCGGGCAAATCATAATCATCAACATAGGCAAGATCTCGTTTCTTTCCTTTTTCATCTATCAAATAGCGTACATAATGAATAAAATGTGGTTCATGGCAAAAGTAACACTCTACTTGTTCGAACAGCACATCTACCGCCGTTATTTTAGCCTTAGTCAAATGTTCAATCTTGTTCTCCAAAGCTTTCTTTAAGAACGATTCCAACGACACATTATTTTCTGCTACAACGACTTCCATTGCATTCTCATTTCGATGCAATCTAAAGCAAGATAAACCCAAAATATCATCTTTTTTCGTCGAAAGAATCAATCCATACCACGTCAATCCTTCTACACTTATTTGAGGCAAAGACTTCGTAGCAGACGCAGACGAATTAAAGGCAGAAATTGCTACACTTCTGTTTTCTGTTGAAATAAGGATATCCGCTTTCCAACCATTAGCTTTATAGTATTTCTTGTACTTCCAGCCTTTATTTTCACAAATTTGCAAAACTGCAGCCATAAACTCTGTTTTGGAAATAGGACGTTCCTTTAACCTTTCATTAACTTTTGAGGATAATATTGGATGAATGTCACCATCTTCTTCTAACGTTATTTTTTGATTATCATCATTTTCTACAGATTCAACATCATCAATAAAATTCAATTCTCTTTGATTAGCCCTATTCTGTCCAAATATCCATTCTTCAATGGGATTACCCCTACTTCTAATTTCCGGTCTTGGCTTATTTAACATTATTTCCCAACTAATCAAAGTATTTCGTGCTTCATCTGGGGAAACAGCTCTCATCCAAGCAAAATTGGCATCATCATTTTCATGTCCACTGAGTTGTGATGGATTTTCCAAAAATTCTTCTACGCTACCACACAAATATTCAATTTTTGCCCTCGTAATCGGATTTAGTAGAATGTTTTCAAGCTTGGTTAACCACCTTAAATTTTCAGGACGATTATTCTGACGATTTGTATCAATGTGATCCACCACATGCTGTTTAGTAGGCGGATTTCCCCAAAAAGCAACAGCAACAATCCGATGCACGGCCTCACCACAAAAGCAAGCATAGCCACGATTTATCGATTCACCAAAAGTCCATACTTCATCTTTAGGACGTTTAGGCATACCTTCTCTCGCCATACGAAAGATAGCCCCATTATCTCGAACTTTATATTTTTCACCTTTATATTCACAATCAACTTCGCGAGTATATTCTTGATTAACATCTATCATATCTTTTAGGCTCTTATTCAAAATGGTTTAATTATTACGCAATAATAGTGAATTTATTCTACTTATTGATGCGATAAGCAATTACAACAGCCTAAATTCTGCAAAAAGCGAACAACTTCTTCAAAATTCCTCCAGTTGTTTCCAAAATGGAAACAACTGCCCCACAAATCCACACCCCACCCCCATTGCATCCACTCGCAAATAAGACTATATTTAGTATCAAATTCAGTCCTTCAGCAAAGAAAGGGGAAACATGTCTACAATCAAAAACATCAAGCCTATTTCGTACATCAAGGCTAATGCAGCAAAGGTTTTAGACCACGTATGCGAATCACATGCCCCTTACATTGTAACGCAGAATGGAGAGGCTCGCGGAGTAATTCTCGACGTTGACACCTACCAAAAAATGCAGGACGGGCTAAAGCTTTTCAAGCTGTTTGCACAGAGCGAAGGCGAGGTTGCCCGCGGTCGAGTCATCCACCAGAAAGACCTATTCGATTCTCTGGAGAGCGAACTGAATGCCAAGTAAGAAGTATCTAGTTGTATGGTCTGAATCGGCAGCATTCGATCTCAAGTCTATCGTCTCGTTCATTGCAGCGGACAGCATGCAAAATGCACGCGAAACTTTCGCAAAAATCAAGAAGGAATGTCAGCTTCTTGAGCGGTTCCCTGATTTGGGCAAAATTCCTGTTGAGCTAGAGGCGTTACAGATTGGTGGCTACCGCGAATTATCTATCACCCCCTGGAGAATCTTTTACCGCAAGCAAGCGAATCAAATTGTAATTCTCGCGGTTGTCGATTCACGGCGAGACCTCGAAGATGCCCTTTGGAATCGCCTGATGCGATAAAAAAAGACGACCCCGGAACAAGTCCGGGGCGACATCACAAAAGTTACGCTCTAGATCCTTCGACTTCGCTCAGGATGACACAGTCTTCGCAGATTCCGGCTCGAAGGCCGGAATGACGTGTACTGTTTACTTCTGCAAATTCAAGCTAGCATTAGCAGCACCGTACAAACTAATGCTGTAATCCTTGATCACATAGACCGGGATCTTGTTCAAAAGCGGGCGGATGTTCGGGTTGTAGTTCTTTTCGAACCAGGTCATGAACAAGTTATCGCGTTCGAGCCAGCGGAGGTCCTTCTGGACCGTTCCACCTGCGAGGTAGAAACCGCCGAGCGGGAGGAACAGCGTTGCTGCGTCGCTGGCGAAGCGGGCGAGCATTTTCACGAACAAGCGCATCATTTCGGCTGCAACCGGGTCAGTGTCGCTTGCACGGCTGATGTACTTCGGACGGTCGTGCCAATCGGTTTCTTCGATCTTCTTGAAGGCTTCGTTATCGGGAACGCCCTTCGTGTCGCGCCACCATTCATAGAGATGAGCAAGACCCATGCCAGAGACGAGCGGTTCAACGCCCGGCACTGTACCGATGCGCTTTTCCATGTAGTCGCGGAAGTCCTGAGAATCCTTGTCGAACGGGGCAAACGTGGAGTGGCCGCCTTCGGAGCAAGCCGGGATGTACTTTTGTCCGTCAAAGGCGAGGAATCCAACGCCCATGCCGGTGCCCGGGCCAATCACGGCCTTGGTCGTCGCCTGCGGAGCAGGCGTGCTTCCGTCGGTGTGCACGAGCTTGAAAATCTGTTTCGGGTCATCGACGTCGAGTGTCGGGATGCCGTAGCTGATGGCCATAAAGTCGTTGATGACAAGCGTCGGGATGCCGGTCGCGTTCGTGATGGCGTCGCCATCGACGCTCCACGGGAGGTTGGTCATGACGCACTTGTTGTTTGCAACGGGGCCTGCAGCACTGATGCAGATGTGGGACGGCTTCAAATCAGCGCGGTTTTCGACAGCAGCCTTGAGCGTTTCGCGAATCGGAGCGTCGAGCCCTTCAATGCACTGGCTCGGGCAAACGGTTTCGAGAATGAGCGTAAACTTGCCATCCTTGTAGCCCACAAGACCAAGATTCGTATTCGTACCACCGATATCACCCGCCAAAACAAGACGGTCAAACTTTGCATCGGGGTTAAGCCATTTAATTTCCATAATTAAAACTCCATGATTTTCACGTTGAATATAATAAAAACAACTGTTTCAAGCCGCTCAAAAAATATACATTAAACCCAAAGAAACCTATTTAACTGTTTAGGTTCAAAATAAACACATCAACAAGTAGAGACAATGCGCGCCATTCTTGCTTTTCTTTATTACTTTACCGTTTTTGCCATCATGCTCATCGCGGGCATCCCGTACACCCTTTATTGCGGTATCCGCGGTCATTGGGAAGATTGCACCAAAATTTGCACTTACATGTTCCGAAATGTCATTTTCAAGTTGTTCGGAATCAAGGTTTCGGTCACAGGTGCCGAAAATATCCCTAACGAAAAGGGCTACGTCATTGTCGCCAACCACCAGAGTTTTTTGGACATCAACGTCATTTGGCATTCCATCACGCCGGCAGCTTTCATGGCCAAGGCTAGTCTCTGGAAGGCTCCTATATTCGGCTGGGTTTTAAACCGCACAGGCAGCATTCCCATCCACAAGAATCCCCGCATGAACGCAGGGCTTGGCAAGCGTCTCCAGGAACGTTTTGACCAGAACTATAACATCACCGTGTTCCCCGAAGGGCACCGTAGCGAAGACGGGCACATGTTCAAGTTCCAAAACGGCATTTTCCGTTTGGCAAAAGAACAGCATTTTTCCATTTTGCCAGTCACGTTTATCAATACAGGCAAAATTCTCCCCAAGGTCAAGTGGGCGGTCTATTCTGGCGAAGTGAAGATGGTGATCCATCCGCTTATCCGTTACGAAGACTACGCCGACAAACCAATGGCAGAACTCCGCGACGAAACTCACGATTTGATTGAATCCGTCATGCCTTACAAGCAGGCGGAACTTGCCACCGCAGCAACAGAAATTAAGGAGGCTTAATTATGGCTAAAGAATTACCGAGCGAAGAACAAATTATTGCAATCCTTCGTGACGAACCCATGGTAGGGAGCCAGCTCCGCAGCGCTCTCGGCCTCCCGAAAAAACAGAAGATGGCTTTTAAGCAACTCCTCGCCGACATGATCGAGCGTGGCGTTTTAAAGCGTTCTGCGCACAAGGAATACCAGTTGGGCGATGGTGAACCGCTCGAAGAAAAACGCGAAAAGCGTCGCAAGAAACTTGCAGAGCAAGGTGTCGAAGATAACCGCCGTCCGGGCGCACGCAGCCGCCGTCAAACCGAGAAGGATTCTGGCACACGCGTCAAGCGCGGCATTTTGCACCAGACCGGTGAAGAAGACTGGGAAGTCACCGAGCTCGATACCGGCAAAGTCTATGAGATGTGTCACCGCAAGCAAGCTCCGGGCAAGGAAGGCGAAACTATCAGCTTTACGCTTTATCCGCACCCGAAGCTCAAGCACAGCTATTTGGCTAAGGTCGATCGCTCCGCCGAAATTATCAAGGCGACTTGGGACGAAGTCAAGACGCAGTTCATGGAAGAGAGCAATCTTCCCAAGGACTTTAGCCCAGCCATCAAGAAGTACGTGGAATCCATCACGGAACCGACCGAAAAGGATTTCAAGGGTCGCGTTGATTACCGCAAACTCGATATTCTCTGCATTGACCCCGAAGGGGCCATGGACCATGACGACGCCATTAGCGTGGAACGTACAGCAAATGGTGGCTACAAGCTCGGTGTGCATATCGCTGACGTGAGCTACTACGTGCCCGAAGGTTCTGACCTCGACGAAGAAGCTCTCGAAAGAAGTTATACGCAATACTTGCCGTGGACGGCCGTGCCGATGCTCCCCGAAAAACTTTCGAGCGGCGTTTGCAGTTTGCACGAAGGCGTTGACCGTTGCGCATTCACTTGCATGATCGAACTCGACAAGCACGCGAACGTTCTCTCTTGGGACTTCCATCGCAGCGTCGTGAAAATCACGAAGGGCATCACATACCAGCAGGCCGTGCAGATGATGGAAGCTGGCGACGATTCTATCAAGGCTCTTGCCGAAGTGACCGCTCTCCTCAAGCAGAACCGCACCAAGGAAGGTTTGCTCGAATTCCAGACAACGGAATACGGCTGCAAATTCGACGAGAACGGCGAACCCATCAAGATTGTTCCGCGCGAACACGACGAATCAAATTCGTGGGTCGAAGAATGCATGCTCATTGCGAACAACTGCTGCGCTAAGGAACTCAAGCAGCGCAAGCTGCAAGGCATTTACCGTATCCATGAAGCTCCGGACACGAAGGACATCATGGAACTGTACTACATGTACCCGGATTTGTTCAAGGACGCTCCGGTGATGTTGCGTGATTTGGGCAAGCCGCGTAGCGGCGACACGAACTTGAATCCGACGGCATTTAAGCTGTACGAACATTTGGTCAAGCGTGCCGCTGGCGACGAGACGCTCATGAACCGCATTTTGCGCAGCATGCAGAAGGCCCATTACGATTCCAACAGCTTTGGGCACTTCGCTTTGAACTGGCAAGATTACAGCCACTTCACCTCGCCGATCCGCCGTTACGCAGACCTCTGGTGCCATCGTGAACTTGCACGCAAAGGCAAGGAAATCACCGCCGAACGCGTGAACAGCGTGATTGAAGTTTGCGACTTGATTTCTGCAAACGAAATCAAGAACATGAAGGTGGAACGCATCGCCATCAAGGTGTGCAGCTGCTGGATTTTGAAGAACCACATTGGCGACGATTTTGAAGCGACTGTCACGGGCATCGAAGAATGGGGCATTTACGTTTCCATCGACGATCCGATTGCAGAAGGTCTTGTGCGTTACCGCGACATCGCTGGCGACGACTTCTATGTGTTCAATCCCGACCAGGGACTTGCCTTTGGCAAGCGTAGCGGACGCACATTCCGCCGTGGCGACAAGGTGATGGTGCAGCTCCTCCGCGTCGATCCATTGCGCGGACAGGCAGACTTTAGCATCACTGAAAAGCTGAGCGCAGAACCCAAGAAACGCCGCAGCCGCGAAGATACAGAACGCGATGTCCGCAACGTCAACGAACGTGCCGACCGCGCTGCGGCCGCCGAAGCTCTTGGACTCGTAAGCCAGCCAGACGAAGACGATTTCGAAAGCGACGTGCCGGAATACGTCTCTCGCGGTCGCCGTGGACGCAGGGACTTTGACGGCCCGAGCTTTGAACGCACTGGCCGTGACGCACGTGAACGCAAGGGACTCCGCAAGAACCGCTCTCGCGACGGCGAAGGGTTCCACGTCGCTAGCGAACCGCGCGAAGCAAGACGTGGACGCAGGTCTAGCGAAAAAGGTCGTGGACGCAGCAGCCGCGGAGGCCGCAGAGGAAGGTAATTATTGGGAGCAAGCAATAAAGTAGCCCTTTACGCCAGTTACCAAACCGGGGAAGACCTCCCCGGCTATGTCCGCTTTGCGCTCAAGCATCTCGCCGAAACCGATTTCAAGGTCGTGCTCCTCACGAACCACCGAACGCTTTCGAGCGAGACCTACGATTTTTTAAAGGAAAATCACATTGAACTTTTCCTGACCGAAAATCGCGGGTTCGACTTTGGCATGTGGCGGCGTTATTTGCAACTGCAAGCGAACTGCAAAGACAAAGCGGGCAATTACATTCCCGGCTTTATGGCTAAAGACACGGAACGCTTGCTGCTCATTAACGACTCCATCGTCTATTATCAGAACAAATTCAAAGAGTTTTTCGACCGGGCGGAGCAAAGCCCCGCCGACGTCGTTTCGCTGACCCGCAACGACGAATTTGCGCCGCACCTGCAATCATTCTTTTTGTACATGAAACCCGCCGCCTTTGGCGTGTTCTTCTTGCATATTCTCGAAACGCCAGAGCAAACGGAATTCTACGACGTGACCCGCAAGCTCGAAGTGGGCTTGAGCGAAAAGTTCACCGAAGCCGATGTCGCCATGGAATCGCTCTACCACACGGAACGCCCCGTATTCTTTGCGTACAACGAGCTCATAGCGCAGGGTGCAGGGTTCATCAAGCGCAAGCTCTTAGAGCGCCGCTTTAGCTACGAAGAGAAAAAACATTTTGTCCGCCACCACGCTTACGACGCGCTCAACCAAGACTACGCAAGCCTCGTTTTAAACGCAGGGCTAGATGCAGACTTTGACGCGAATTGGCTCCCGAAATGCAACGAGACCAAAGCCGAACGCATTAAAGACTTTATATGGGAAAAGGGATTCCAGCTCGTCGGATTCCCAGCCAAACGCTTAATCGACAAAATCAAAAAGTAACAGATTCCGGCTAGATGGCGGATCAAGTCCGCCATGACGTGCAAACAACGCAAAAAACCCGCGAGCTAGGCGCGGGTCAAACCTTCATGAATGTATCAACAATTAGTTTTCGTTGTTGTGCATTTCAATCTGTTCACGGTCCATCGTGTGCTGCAAGTATTCCTTGAAGTCACGGTCGATGTTCACACCGTCGAAGTCGATGTCGTCGTTTTCCAACACGAACACGGCACTCGGGTTATCGAGCCAGCCCACGATGTCCACGTCGTCGATTTTCAAGGACTTGTCACCAGCCTTCTGTGCGACGTATTCCACCTTGGCCTTCGGAACCCAGCCCTGACCGCAGCTGCCCTTCACGAGGACTTCGGTTTCACCTTCCTTCAAGACGGTGAGTTCGTCGTTAAAGCCAGCCGTGCAGACTACGGAGCCACCATCCTTTTCTTTGGTGAGTTCCACATCGCCCAGCTTGGACTTAACCTTCTTGGCTGCAAAGGAAGATGCGACCAGCAAAGCGAAGGCGACAAACATAACTTTTTTCATCATTTTCATAGCGATTCCTCAAAACAAGGGAAATATTCAACAATGCTATACGAATATACCTTTTATTTTGCCAATCCGTTGTAATTTCTTTTAAATTTTTACTCAATGAAGAAGATTTTTTCAATTACCGCCATTATTATCGTTTTACTCGCCGTTTTTGCGTATTTCCACGTAAATAAACGGTTGGGAGCCGTTTCACATAACGAAAATACCGTCCTTTTGGAGATTCCGAAGGGCAGTTCCCCTACAAAAGTTTTACAAATTTTACAAGAAAAAGGCATCTGGAAGGACGAGCTGGCATTCACTTTATGGTGCAAATTGAACAAACCGTCCCTCAAAGCAGGGTGGTACGAGGTTCCAGCGCACCAAACGCTCGATGAAATCGCCAAATTGTTCCAAAGCGGCAAAAGCGCCATCCGCAAGGTGACCATCCCCGAAGGTCGAGCCTCGTGGGAAATCCCGGCATACATCCAAAAGAGCTTCCCCTCCCTCGACTCCAACCGTTGGAACAAATTAGTCCAGGACCCGAAGTTCGCCCAATCCCTCGGCATCGAAGGCAAAACGCTCGAAGGATACTTGCTGCCCGACACCTACCAGTTCGCCATCAACTCCGACGAAGAGTCCATACTGCGACAGATGGTCGCCGCGAACCTCAAACTGCGAGACGAATTTAAAGACCGCAAGGGGTCGATGTGGGAAACGCTTGGCAACTGGCACCGCGTGTTGACGCTCGCCAGCGTAGTCGAAGAAGAAACAGGCATTCCCGACGAACGCCCGCTGATTGCAGGCGTGTTCCACAATAGGCTTCGCATTGGGATGCCGCTCGGGGCAGACCCGACAGTGAGGTTCATCTTCAAGAACTTGACGGGGCCGATCTACAAGAGCCAGTTGAACAGCAACAATCCGTATAATACCCGCAAATTTGCAGGGCTTATGCCGGGCCCGATTTCGAATCCGGGACGCAAGGCTATCGAAGCGACGCTCTTCCCCGCCAAGACTGAAGCTCTTTACTTTGTTGCAAAAGACGACGGCTCGCACACGCACTTCTTTAGCAAAAACCTCGCCGACCACAACAAGTACAAGGATGTCGCCGCCAAGAACCGTGGGGAGAAGAAGTAGCGGCGGAGCCGCAGTTACTAGTTGATAGTTACTTCGCCCTACGGGCTAGTTACTAGATATTAGTTACTAGATACTAGATACTAGTTAATAGTTACTAGCGATTGCTGTAGGAACGTCTCTAGTAACTAGTAACTCAGAACTCTTAACTGCTGCGAAGCAGCCCCCTAAAACAAACTATAATCCCCAATTCGGATAAAGTATCTATAATCCTTGAATCGTTTTAGGTCGCTGAAGGTATCCGTTCCGACGATGCGGTTCATTCCGACGTAAACAGAGAACGAGCGATATTCGTAGCGTAGAGCGGGTTCAAACACGAACTTGTTCGCCCCTAGCTTCGCCGTCTTTTTATCCTCAAAATCGTGGAAATACGCAAGCGAGAGCCATAATCCAAAGCCATAGCGGTGCACGCCCGCATTTGCTCGCACAAGGGCATATCCATGCGTAGCAAGCTCTGGATCGAGCCAGTCTTCGGACCATGGCGTAGCATTGGCATGCAGGCGGAATCGGTCTTCCATTGCCACGTTATCAAACGTTTTGGGGAAACGGAATGAACTTTCTTCACGGGACACGGCGCTGGTATCCGTCCCCACCATCACTCTTGGAATTTCAACATATTCCCCGCCACGGTAAGCATCAAAGCCCATCGCAGCGCCAATCGTCACCGAAGCGTTCTTTGCAGGAGCAAAGGAATACCGCCCATCAAACGCGTAAGTCCCGTAAATCGGGCCACGCTGGTGGAACCCATACCCAATCAAATTCACGCCTAAATAAGCATTCGCGGCATAGCCGCCCGAAGCAAACCATGCATCATCCTCGCCGCTCAATAGCGAATAACGAAGGCTCTGCGTCACAGGATTCGTCTTGTAATGGCTAGCCATGTTGACATAGACATTATTGTCTCCATAGTCGTCTTCTGTAGGGATTGCGCTCTCGGCCAAATCGAACTCGCGGCCGCCAAACAAGAACTTGACTTCTATCGCTTGCTTCTTATCGAACGCATACCGTGCCGACAAGAAAAGGTCATTGCGTTTTTCGTATTTAAAGCGATTCTTCCCCGAAACGTTGTCGTTTTCGAACGCCTTTAAATAGCGGAGTTTCATCAAATCATAGCCAAAGCTGAACTTCCAACGGTTGCTGATGAGGTTCGAAATTTCAAGACGAGGCTGAAATCCATAAGACGACGTGCCGATAAATCCAGCGAGCTTGAGGAAAATTTCCATTTGGTTCACGTAATTGAGCGAGACTTCGCCATACGCATTTGCGCCTATCACATTCGAGCCAAAACCGCCTACAGCCACATCCACCGTCGGATGCACGCCCACGTCAATCAAAAGGTCGCCATCGGGCTGCATATTGAAAGAAACGGTATCGTAAGGAGCCTTAGAAAGCACTGCATACGCAAAACGCGTCGGAGCCACAAAACCCGTGTCCTCGGGATTCCAATAAGACGCGACCGCCGAATGGTGCTCGGACGAAAGGCTATCGAACGTCGGATTGAACTTGAACCACGCTTCAGATTTTTGCTTGTCGGAATAATCCGTGCGACGTTCCATCAACAGCGAAAGATTGCGCAATGCATGTTCCACCGCCGAAAAGCCCGCCTGAATCATCGTCTTGCGGGATTTTTCATGAACAGAATGAGCCCTCACAAAAACGCCCTGCGAGTCTTCTAATTGCATCAAGACATTTTTTTTGAGCGTACGAGCTTCTGCATTCCCGTCCAACTCAAAGCGGACCGGGTCAGCGACAACGATAAGCGGCACTTCATCTGGATTTTGAGACTGCGGAAGCGCAAGGTACGGACAAAGTTCGCCCGACTCTTCATTCCCCGCCAAAGGGAGCGAAGCGACAATATCTGCAACCGTAGGGTTCTCTATAATGCTATCGCAAGTCTGTAGCGTAAAGGGGATACGGTAGGAGCCACGCTGGCGGTAAAGCGACTCTTCAAAGCGAAGACGCGCCAAGGAATGCACAATAGAAACTGTATCAGGAACAAGGGCATGCATGCTGCGATAAACATTGCCCAACGTATCTGCATAGAACGAGAATCGTTCACGGAGCGACGGGATTCCTTTAATCGAAACAGGAATTTCAAAAGCGTCGTGTTGTGTTTTTGCCAGTATTGAATTGACACCTACAAAGTCGGCTATGGACGAATCCAACATGAGCCGCTGCATATCGTCAATCGAAACGCCAAGCGACCACAAGGCACCCATCCAAGCGCCCCACGATGTCGCCACAATCGAATCTACAGGAATCTTGTATTCCTCGATTGCATAAAGTGCGCCAAGATCAAACCAAGGAGAATGTTCGCCGCCGCCCAGGTAAAGCACCGACTTCACCTTTTTTGCGTGAAGCGAATCAGGCTCCAGCGTCATAGCCCCCAATAGCGATTCATCGACAGACAATGCCGCCATAGGCGACACGGGAGCGACGAGCGCAAGCGTCGCCGACAAGAGAAGCGTTTTTTTAAGCCAGCCGTGCGGGATTGGAAACATACCTACTAGCCTCTTCAGTTGTCACATAGCCAGTGCGAACAAGTTGTACAAGGCTATCATCCATCAAAAGCATGCCTTCTGAACTAGAAGCTGCAATTACAGACGGGAGCTTGAAATGATCGCCACTGCGGATATGAGATGCCACGTTTTGCGTGTTATAAAGGATTTCCCAAGCAGGCACAGAACCGTTACCTTCTGCCGAGGGCAAAAGCCTTTGGACGACAATCGCCTTGAGAACAGATGCAAGCATAGTGCGGACAAGGTCGCGTTTTTCTGGAGGTGCAGCCGACAAAAGCGTATCAATGACACCCACAGCATTGCCAGCCGTCACGTTCACAACGACCAATGCACCAGCCTCTGCAGCACGCAACAAGGGAAGCAAAGTCGCTTCTTCAAAATCGCCCACCCAGAACAAATCCGTTCCACTGCGAAGCCCCTGCTCCAACTTTTCGGAGGTCGAGCCGACCGTATTTTGGAGCATCAAGCTCTCGCCCGTTTTAATAGGCAGTTCACGGCCAGAATCCAAATTGCAGAAACGCAAAATGCTAGACGAGCACATCGCCGATACATACGATGTAGCCGAAACCGTCTTGCCCGAGCATACAGGGCCGCTAAAGATGACAAGCCCAGAACTCAGCCCTAACAAATTATCGAGCGACGCAGGAGCCCCAAGCGAAGCGAAATCAGGGCACTCCGCCATGAGCGGGCGGAAAATCGCCGCGTTGCCCAGAGCCTCGCGGAAATACTTTACACGCCATTTGGCGTTCAGCCAAGGGCCGCCAACAAACGTACCCGACTCGCCATCGAGCGAGCCTAAAAATTCAGCGAGCGAGCCAAACGGCAAAGCCGAAGAATCGGGAATGGCGCAAACGCGCCCTGCCAAACGAACCGCCGAAGGCGCCCCTTCAGTCACAATCAAGTCGCTTGCCCCGACATTCTGGGCATATTCCAAAAGAGATTCAATTTCTGATGCCATGACGAACCTCGCTATTTAACCTTGCGGTAAGACGCAAAACGTCGGCTGTCGTTTGCACGTTTCCACGCTTCGACACCTTCGATGTAACCAGAATCCAAGCACATCTGCAAAGATTCATCAAGCGTAATGCCTTGATCTTTTTGACCGCTAATTGCAGAGACAATCTGCGACACGTCGCATTTGCGAATCATGCTCGCAATCGTAGAAGAAACCTTCATCGACTCGGTGGCAAGCACAAGACCTTGATTATCGACCACTGGAATCAAGTGCTGCACAATAACGCCCTTGAGCTGGTCGGCAAGCGAGCACGCAAACGCAGCACGGTTCTCGCTCGGCACCGACATGAGGAGCCTCGAAAGCAATGCATGGATGTTGTTGCCGCTAGCCACAGCGAACACAAGAGAGCCCGCATTCGAAGCTTGCATCAAAAGCGAAAGCTCTTCCATGGATTCCAAATGGTCAAAGAGGATAACGTCCGCGCCCGTGCGAATAGCAAGTTCAATCCCTGCGATTCCTGAACTCACATGCAAGCCCACTTCGCGTTGGGTAATCGAGCCACGCGGATTTTTGAGCAGGCGCTCAATCGGCTTTTCGATAGTCTGGATGAACACGTCCCTATTCGCAGCAATAGCCTCGGCAAATGCAGTCACCGTCGTAGAGCGTCCGCTTGCAGAAGGGCCTGCAATCAAAACAAGACCGCTTTTCAGCGTTGCAAACTGGTGGCAAAACTCGGGCAAGTAAAGATTTTCGAGGGCCATAGATTCCATCGGAATCACGCGGATAGAAATACTCGGAGTCACGTCGTTCCATGTGACAGAAATACGAGCACGCCCAACGCCCGGCAAAGCAAAAGTCTTGCTGAAATTGCGTCCAATGACAATGCTGTAACCATCCGCAAAACCGCCTGCCGCTTCGGAAAGTCGATCCATCAAATGCGTTTTTTCAAGCACCTTTTCTGATGCGACAAAGAGCTTGCCAGACTGACGCATGGTGATTTGACGGTCAGGATACAGATAAACGTCCGTCACGTTAAACTTGCGAGCGTATGCGATAATTTTTGCAAGCGTCGTAATCGGATGCAGCACATCGGGAGCTTCTACAGCGTCGCCTTCGCCAGTCGCAACAGCAAATTGAGCCGGCAGCACTTCCGAGGGTTCTTCCGCAGGAGCTTCAGATTCCACAGGCACTTGAACGCTCGCCATGCTCGTCGTTTCGAGACCTTCGATTTTTTCGATGACCACAGAAGACGTGGAGGCTTCGCCATAAAGGCTGCTGTTGCCTTCAATTTTTATTGCTGGTTCTTCGACCGGCTGAGGAGCCGTAGCAGGAGCAACCTTTTCTACCGCTGGCGATGCTGGAGCTGGAGTTGCAGGCTTCGCTGGTGCCGGAGCAGCACTCGCAGGCTCAGCCGCAGAAGCGGCAACGGGAGCTGCCTTAGCATTTTTCTCTTCGAGGTTTTGTACAAAGGCAAGCACCTTTGCATACATGCTCTCTTTTAAAATTCCCGCACGGACGAGAACTCGACCAATATCCATTGAATCGGTAATCTCGCCCCAATGCGCCTTGATTACATCTTGAGACACAACCTTGTTATGAACGAGAACCTTCGCGATATACTGGTTTCTCATAGGAAATCCCTCCTACTAAACCACCAACTTGCAATAGCCAAAAACACGCCGATGTAACCGAGCGCATAAACGGAATTCCAGAGCAAATACATGTCTGGGAGAGCCACGCCATGCACCACGTAATTCGTCACGTTAAAGCGGTAAAGCCCAGGGAACACCGCATGAATCACGACTGCCGCTTTTTCGAGAATTGCAGACGACGTGCTATGAAGTTCGCCCATGCGGCTTGCAAAACGCACTTGTTCCAAAAGCTGGTCGCTCAAGTGGCCTGCAAAATAAACGCCCAGCGTAAACAGAGCCGAAAGCACCGTGCTGCTAAAGCTGCTGAACAAAAGCGCTACCGCAATCACAACCGCCATTTCGCAGAAGATGAGGTAAATCGCCGTCAAAAGGCTGAGCGTCGGGCTAGAATTCGTCACCCACAAAATCACGTAATAAATTCCCGTAAGCAAGAACAAATGAACGGCAACCACCGCCAAGAGTCCAAAGTATTTGCCCACGATAAACGCTGCGCGGCTAATGGGTTTCGATAAAAGCGTCAGCACCGTCCGCCTCTGGATTTCTTTTTGCACAAGGCTAATGCCCACAAAAATGGAAATCAAAAGACCCGAAAGGCTCATCACCGAAAGCGTCGTCGATTTAATCACGTAAGCACGGTCGAACACCGACCATTCGCCAAGCACAATGCTAAAAAGAGTGAGCGCAATCGCCAAAAAGCCAATGTTATAAAGAATCTTGTCGCGAATAGATTCGCGGAACGTGTTGAGGGCAATAATGCCAATATGCTTAAGCGTCTGCACGGGCAATTTCCTCCGTCAAAATATCTTCGAGACTCGGACGCTTGTGGTCCATTTTTTCAACAGCGATGCCAGTAGAGAGGCAGTAAGCGAGAAAACGGTCGCGAGCGACATCGTCAGAGCAAATAAACTCTTGCGGATGCCCCGCAAGCGTCACGCCACGCGGCAATTCCGATTCCATAATCGCTTCGCGAGTCCGCACGTGATATTCCACGCCGCAAGATTCCGTAATGTCATCGACAGTTCCTTCGCGCACGATGCGCCCATCGACAATCATCGCCACGCGGTGGCTAATAGATTCCACGTCCGAGAGCAAATGGCTCGAATAGAAAATCGTCACGCCATCGCGGTTCAGCTCCATAATCGCTTCGCGCACATCGCGGCGACCCATCGGGTCCAAGCCGCTCATCGGCTCGTCCAAAATCAAAAGCTTCGGCTTTGCAAGAATCGCTTGGGCTATGCCCACGCGCTGCATCATGCCCTTGGAATACGAACGCAAGCGGCGGTCAATCCAGTCCTTGTTCGCATGCAAAAGTTCCAGAGCCCAGCCAATGCGGGATTCAAGCCCGGCACCCTTGAGCCCTACCAGCTTGCCGTAAAAACGCAAAAGCTCGCGACCCGTGAGGTAATCGTAAAAATACGGCTGTTCCGGCGAATAGCCAATGTACTGACGGCTCTTCGTTTCACGCGGAGAAATCCCGTTCACCAGCACCGCGCCCGAATCATAATTCAAAAGCCCCGTCAAGACCTTAATCGTGGTGGACTTGCCCGCCCCGTTAGGCCCGATAAAACCATAAACCTGACCTGCCTGGACATTAAAGCTCACGTCCTTAAGCGCAAGCTTCGGCTTCATCGTAAAGCCACTGCGATACGTCTTGTGCAGGTGATCAATTTCAATCATCAAATCGCTCATACACGCAATCACTTTTCGTTAGAATTTTCGCTGTCTTCGTCGCTACCTTCGGCTGCATCCTCGTCATCGTCGAGACCCGCTTTTTTGTAGGATTCCTCGATTTCGCGACGGCGGCGGTCCGCCTTTTCTTTTTTGTTGATGAAAAAGTAAATGGCTGCGCCAACCAAATAAACGACAATGCCCGAATAGAAAATCGGGTTGATAGACATTCCCTCAAGCCCCGGGAAAACGTTCAAAATGATGCTGTGGCCGAAAAGCGAAAGCAAGACCAAAACAAAGCCAAGCCCCCTGAGCACATAAGTGACAATTACAAGATTCTTCATCGTAAGCCTCTAAACGATGCCCTGCAACCCGCAAGGCATTCACATTTTGAATATATGTATTTATAAATAAAAAAGACGGGCGGCATCCATAATAATGCGTATTTTTCGGCGTTCATGCAAAAGAAAGGGCCTTACAGCGATTGAACTGCAAGGCTCCTTATTATTTTTCAGCAAAAAAGATCGGCTAAGATTCTAAAAATCTTGACAACTTTGAAGCTCTATTTCACTTTGACGCAGCGGACAGAAGCGGCTATGCCCTTGTTAAAGTGCTCGTAAGTTACTTTATCCAGCACACGCACCATGACCGCGCGGGAATCGTCAAACGCATCGGCAGTCCAAAAACTGGCGCTCACGTTTTGATCGACGTACTTTCCGTCGTAGTAGCGGAAGCCATCCATCTTGATGTTCAGCGACTTCAAATCAGCTTGTTCAAAATCCGCTTGCTTCGGAAGTTCCCAGCCCGTGGGGCATGCATCCTTTGCAGACTTCCAGTCGTAAAGACGACCATACTTTTTGCAGTTGTCCAAATTATCGCCGTAGCAGTAGCTAGAATCAAAATTCACAAGGTTTGCGTTTTCAGCCATCCAAATACGACCACCCGTTTCGACAGTAGCGTAAGTCTGGCCTTGGCATTTGAGCGTCTTGGTTGCTTCATCATAGTGGCAGTTTTCAACCTTTTCGCATGCCGTAAACAACATAGCTGTAGCGACAACAATGGGTGCCACGGCAATGAACTTGAACTTCATAGATT
This sequence comes from uncultured Fibrobacter sp., assembly GCA_947306305.1. GTDB lineage: Bacteria > Fibrobacterota > Fibrobacteria > Fibrobacterales > Fibrobacteraceae > Fibrobacter. The sequence goes on along the minus strand of CAMZGI010000005.1, from coordinate 9,280 downwards.
CAATCTCCTTAAGATTGTTTTATAACGATGAATTTTTCAAGAGCTCTTTTTTTCGGGCACAAATGTAGATGGAATTAGCCGTTTTGACTAATACATTCTTTCAATGAGATTAATAATTTTAAATGATAGATTGGGGACTTTCTATAAAAAGGAGTGCTAGCCTTTCACGTGGATAGCGGCGGCGAATTCCTTGAGCAACGCCGGATCGTTCACCTTTTCCCAAAGGGTTCCGGTCACGATGATTTGAGCGCCGGCTGCAACGCGGACGGCTGCGGTTTGCGGATCCTTGATGCCGCCGCCAGTGATAATCGTCATTTCAGTCGCCTTGCGGGTGTAGGCGATGTGTTCGACAGGCACAGGTTCTTCGGCGCCGCTCCCTGCTTCGAGGTAAACGTAACGCATGCCCATGAGTTCTGCGGCAATGGAGTTCACCATGCTGAGCTTGGGCTTGTTTGCCGGCACAGGCATCGTGCCGCTGATGTATTCGACCGTCGTGCGCTTGCCGCTATTGATGAGCTGGTATGCCGTCGGAATGGCTTCCATGTTGAGGGCACGCACCAACGCGCCACCACGAACTTGTTCGTCGATGAGGTAGTTCGGATTGCGACCGCTCACGAGCGTCATAAAGAGCATCGCGTCAAAACCAGGGACAACCTGCGACGCACCACCCGGGAAAAGCACTACCGGCAAATCGACAGCAGCCTTGAGAGCTGCGACCTGTTTAGGGAGAGTAAAGTTGCCCAAGTAAGAACCGCCCACCAAAAGGAGGTCCGCACCATTTTCTGCAGCCAAAGAGCCAGCCTTTACAAATGCGGCTTCGTCCGAAGTATCCGGATCCAACAGCACAGCAAACAATGCGCCACGCTTCTCAATTTCTGCATTCAAACGGAGTTCGGTCTTACCAGGTTTCATAACAAATCCTTTTCGCGCATAAAGCGCAAGATAGAGTAAAGATACAATATTTACGCATGAAGATTCCCGGTCAAGCCGGGAATGACACGCAAACCGAGGGTCGCGACAGAACATTTATGTTCTGTCATGACCGAGGTGCAGCGATCATGCCACGAAGTGGAATGACATGCAAATCGAGAGTCGCGACAGAACGTTTACGTTCTGTCATGACCGAGATGCAGCGGTCATGACACAAAGTGGAGCGACACATAAAAAGGAAGGCGGGCCGCAGCCCGTCTCCTGTCCCTCTTTTATTCCTAACATTCCTCCTAAACAAAATGAGGGAGCAAATTCAATTCTTGACTTAATTCTTGACACAACGGATGAACGAGAAAGCTGGGCCTACTCTGTATCCGAATTGAGGATTATGCGGTCTATAGCTCCAAGACCAATACTTTATTTGAGGATCAGGTAAAAATTGCGGTTTCATAGCAAAATAAACATCCTCTTTTACTTGAACAAAACCACTTTCTTTGGATTCTTGAGAGATTGCATTCAACCCAAATCCCGAAGGGTCACCCAACAGATCGTCACCAAAGCTCACACCGTCCAAAAGCGTCCACAAAGCTTTCCACTCATCTCCTGTCGGTATATGCCACCCATCAGGACAAATTCCTTGAACATGGCCGTTAGCTGTTTCAACAGAATCAGCCCAATGAACAACCTTATCTTCGTTCAAAAAATCATAATAGCAGGTTTCGAGCACTTCTAAAGTATCAATAGCAACAGGACTATTCCCTAGCCAATTTTTCAGACGATTGGCAATGCATGTATCTAGCGCATTTTCAACCAAGAACGTTGTATCTAGCATCAACGCATCATAAGCCCTATACAAGCCACCGTAAGCGCTACAGCCCGATGATTCCGCAGGAAAAACATTTTTGAATAAAACTGAATTTAAACTGCTATTATCCGATTTGATTTCAAAGCACCATTCCTTATGCACACCATCTCCATAATCCAGATTTTCAGCCATCCAAGTTTGCGCGGAGCCATTAATGTTATACGTAACAGTCTTGTAGGTTTTTCCATCACGGCTATCCGTCATCTCGCCTTCAGAAAAATCAATTTGCTTAAATCCCTGTAAAGAGGTTTTCCACTGATTTCCCGTACACTGGAAATGATAATAGCCATCAGTCACCTCAAAACTAGTGCCTTCAAGTTCTGGCGTACACTTGCCAAATCCATGTAAAGAAGACAAGAAATTCGCAGCATAGTCCACATATTGTTTATTGGTTGCATCAATATCGCAAACAGCCCAGTTGACAAGCGATTGCGAAGACAAACTATCGATATTTCTCAACATGCCACTTTGGCTAAACACTGTCACTACGGAATCCAAAAATATATTGATATAGAAGAATCCCGCAAAATCCAGATATTCTTGAGCGTGGGCATTGTCTTTTTTATCGTAATCTAACGGTTCATCATACAAGCCAAATGCATCCAGAACTTCACGCATCGCCTGAGTTTTGGCAGCATCAAAAGCAACCCCCGACGCAACCAAATGACGCAAGCGGAAACTTTCAAGATACGTCAATACATTGACGCTAACGTCCTTTGACTTTCGCACATCGATAATTGCTCTTGTGCTAATATTCAAGTTCATGCCCAATTCTGGATTAGACGGTTCCGCTTCAATCATCACATAAGGGCTATGCAGCGAGAGGCTATCGAAGCGAAAGTTTCCATTCGTATCAAGAATAAAGCTTCTCCAGATATCGCCAGTCGGTTCAAGAGTCACCGAATCCAGCTCATACATTCTGACCTTCGAAGCTAATTCATAAAGGTGATACACCGTCGCCGAACCATTTTCTTTTCGCGACAAAGTTACCGCGCGGCCATCAACACGAACGTTATTCAAATTGAATGCTTCACTCGTCTTCGCGGAACTTTCTCCAGTTTCCGTCATTTGAATAGCAAGCGGTGCCACTGCATTGGGATCGTCATTGGAGCACGCGTACAAAGAAAGCAACAACGAGCATCCAAGAAATATCTTTTTATTCAAACTAAACATATTTCCCCCTAATTTTTGATGCAACGAACAAAGAGTTTCTTAAAAAAAACTTCATACGAAACGGCATCATAATTAAACACCCATCCCGTACTCTTTACCGGCACAGACTTAAATTCACCTACAGAAGCCGCAACGCGATCATTCTGTGTCGAAATCATCATATACATTCCAAGCAGTCTTTCAACCTTTAGCGATTGAGCGCCAGCCCATTCCATTTCAACCGTATTGTTCAAGCCAAAACCAAACGGGTCGCCAATAGAAGGAGCCGCCAACAAGAACGAGCCTTCTGCAGTCGAATGCCATTTACGATCGATATACTGGAAGATTGTTTCCCAATCGTCTAAAGTGGGAATTCTCCAGCCATCCGGGCAAACGCCTTGAGTAACCGCCATGCTATCCAAATTCAACTTTGTATAATCGATAAACCTTGCATCTGCGCTCATAGACCGTTCGCAACGATCCAGAATTTCTTGATTATATGCAGCTTTCAAAGAGTCATAATCAATCGGTTGAGGCTTACCACCGTAATATTCACATTTTTCAATATTTTCTGGATTCGGGTCATCAAGCTCGGCAATGCATTTGGCAATAAACGCAGAATCATACGGTAGCGGATCCGCCGAATATCGCGGAGACAAGGAATCAATACATTCCTGCATAGAATCGAATTCATTCCGCAAAATTGATTCGCCAAGGCCCGTCGCAATATGCCAATCGTATTGACGACCATACGTATTGCAATTCTGTTCTTTATCGTTAAGGCAGCTCGATTCTACACCGTTGTATCTCAAGTTTTCCGCCATCCAAGTCTGCGTCTGCCCACCAAAATCAATCGTCACGGTTTTATAAGTGATTCCATCACGTGTATCCGTCATCGTTCCGAATGTATGGGGAACTTGTTCATACGCCATGTGCCAGCTACCAGAACGGCAGACAATGTTATACTTAGGCCCAGAAGATTTGAAAATATTTTCACTAGCAATATCAACAGTTGTTCCTTCACGTTCAGTAGTGCACTGCCCAGCTTCAAGCATTACAGACAACATTCCTGCAAGGTATTTTTCATAAAGAAGCATTGCCTGATATTCCTTGGCAGCAACTGTACCCATTTGATCGTAAAGACTCTGCGGGATAGAAAGTCTGAATTTCATATCACTTGCGACACTGCGGATTCCATAGAGAATCGTTTTCTTTTCCCTCATGAATGAACCCGTCTGTTCAAAAGCCTTTGCCACATATTCATTGGTGCGGACTTCGCCCACGTCGTATGCAGAATTCGCAACGCCCACAAGAACCGACTGCATGGCATAATAATCGATGCTCGTCACGTCCAAGCTGTCGATAGAAACACCATAGACTCCAAACGCCTCAAGGATTTCACGTTTGGCCTGGGCCACGGCATCCTTATAGCTATTCCCGATAAGCATCAAGACTCGAGCACGATAAGCGACTAGATCCGAAAAGATATCAACCGTAACCGGAGTCGTATCGCGAACATCAACAAACGCGCTGACACGAAGTGAGTTTTCAATCGGGTTGTACATATAATCAACATCCATGGCAAGCCCTTCTTTTTCGACCGCAGTAATCCACACATACGGGGAATTCAACGTCACGCCTTGAATATCAAACGTGCCATAGTCATTATCAATCGTATCGGCAAAGGAAACACCCGTCCTTTCGAGCGAATCGGGATCAAGCTCGTAAAGAGTCACCACAGAGCCTTTGGGCATACCGCTCAAAGAAAGCCCAATTTCGGTACTGTCAACGGATTCAGGACTTGCGCTCACCATTGCAAGCCCTCTTACAGAGATGTTCTCAAGAGATGCCACAACATCGGGCTCCTCAGAAGAGCCTCCCAACAAACTAGTCTCTTCGGTAGAACCGCCCAAAGAACACGCCACGAACATCATGGCAAAAAGAGTCGCAATAGCAAAGTTCAAAGCGACCGCCAAACACGCCACTAAGAACATCCGCAGTGAAGCGAGTCTGCGAACAAACTGCTCGCTAATTTTTATGCAAATCATGATATCCTCCTAATCCTTTTTAACACTCTTTTTTGTCATCGGGAAAAATTGCATATTCAACCGATAGACTTCATCAGTCTCATCGTCACGAGTTGCAATTGCAACGATTCTCTTGCGGAAGGCTGCAATTTCCTGAACAATCTCTTCGTACGCACGACGCGTAATGCCAAGCGTCAGTCCCGAAAAATGGCGTTCGCTCTGCGGCACGCCATCAATAGCGTCAAGCGCAAATTCGCCCATCTGGCGATGCATTCCACGAACCGCAACAGGAGTCACGTCCATCGGGCCGGTCGTTACCGACTTTTCAGTTTGAACATAATTCCCGTCTTCGTCTTTTTGCAACAAATTCGCTTTGATAAGGAAGCTCAACGAGTCGCTGACTTCGGCTGCGGTAATTTTAGGGCGGCAAGCTTTAGCAAGAGCAAGCGGCTTTGCGCCCGGCATCGCAGGGGCAAGCTCACGCAGCACAGGATTTTTCCAGCTATCGAAATAGCGGAAGCTATCGCCCTCGATAACCCTCACTTTGTGGATATCGGCAATAGCAAGCATTTTATTGAAAATGGCTTTCTTTTCTTCGTCCGTTTTGGCATGGTCCAGCCTGACCATTTCGAAAAAGTATTCACGCTCGTACCCTATCAGGGACATTGCGCAAGCCACGCGGGATGTCGCTTCTTCACTGAGATTGAATCGGCCTTCGCTCACATATTTGAGATAGACCGGCGACGAGAAGCCCGCCTTTTGGGCGAACTCTTGCCAGGTAAATGCAGACTTCGCCTTTTTATCGGCATAGTAGTCCGCAATATACTGACGGTAGCTAGTGTACTCTAGCACGTCTTTCATTTTATTCCTCCTAAACGTCACCTCTAAAAATTCATTTTCAAAAATTTGGCTGCGACACGTCGTGCTGGTTCGTCATTCAAAGTGGTAAATACCTCCAGTATTCACCACTTTTCATTCCTGCCTACACTTGGTCTCGCTCAAATTTTCTTTACCAAAGCAATTTTTAGAGGTTCCTAAACAATTTAGTTCAGCGAACAAACGCAGAACCATTCCTCGATTTTAAATATACGCTTAAAATTTCAAAAAGTCAATAGTTTTTACAATATATTTTATTCATTTTAAGTCAAATTTAAGCTTTTTGGCGAAATTTTATAAAAAACAAGGCATTTTTTACAATATAACAATTTCATTATTCCTAAAAACAAGAAAAAAGAAGGCGGGGCGAGCCCCGTCTTCCCTTCCTCCTAAGCAAACAATCGCTTTATGCCCGACCCGCTTTAATTTTTGATGCAGCGGACCGCGGCTTTTTGATACGGATCTCCAAAACTCCCCTGAAGCAATTCTGGATAAGTTTCCTTATTGTCATCCTTAAAAATAGTCATGTGCCGTGTAGAAGGGAAATTCAAATCAAACCCTGCACTCACCGTCCATTGGTTAAAGAATTCAACCACGTAAAAACGCGTATCAGCCACAACAAAATAATTGTAAAATCCAAGATTGCGAATAAGCACCCTAAAAGAATCACCCAACGCAAGCATATAGCTCTTCATGTCAAATCCCGTGGCGACTTCATCGTACAATACCGGCACAACAGATCTATAATCAACGCCATACTGTTCGCCCAAATTTTGTAACAAAGTCTTCCAATCGTCAAATGTCGGAATTCTCCAACCATCGGGGCAAACGCCTTGATATGAGTTTTGATTCGCTGGAGTAATGAAATCCGTGTAATTCCAGGTCCAAGTGGTCGTCCCTTTTTTGGTTTCCAGCGAATCGCTTCCGTACAACGCCGTATCGCAAGAATCCACAACAGCCTTCACCGAATCCAAATTCGACTCATCAAAATACGCATCCAAGCACCTCTTGCTCATAAAGACCGTATCGCCTTGAGCATCGACAAAATATGCTTTTATATCATCGTTTTTGATATTCATCGCTGAGTTCCACTGATACGCAAGGCCATAAGCTTTGCAGTTTCCGTCATCCAGCCAAGAGCGATAACAAGAATCTGCCGCTTCTGCAAAATCAAGATTTTCGGCCATCCAAGTTTGCGTAGCTCCGCCCCAATTATACGTTACCGTCTTATACGTTTTTCCATCACGTTTGTCTGTCAGCGTCCCTTTAGCATGCTCAATCGCTTTAAATCCTAAAGTCCATTTTCCAGAACGGCACACCACAGCAACATCATATCTATTATAAATGCTCTTGACCTTGCCAGCCTCATTTTCACGAGCTTCAGTACATTGTCCCAAACCATCTTGACGAGCCAGATAGCCTACTTTATATTCAATCATTTTCATCGAATTCAAGTAGTACTGTTCTATGCCCTCGCCTCGCACAGAGAACGCCTTGGGCGGCGCGAAATAAAGCGGGATATCGATCCTATCAATTCCAAAGCGGATATCAAAATCTCCCAACCGGAACAGCTCATTCACATAAAGCAATTCCGAATCATTGCGGGACAGATCTTCGAACGCACCCAGGTTTTCGTATATTCCCAATTTTTCAAGAATTTCTCGTTCGGCCATTTCGCTAGCTTCTGCAAAAGACTTCCCTTCTGCAAAATATTTCTGCAATAACGGAATCTTTGAGGTTGTCAAAGAGCTAACACTTATTTTTTTCACATTTCGCAAATCCACAATAGCGCTCACCACATCTAAATATTTATTAGAGCACTCCGCCGTCCCTACAAAAACAGAATCTTCGCAATACGTAGGACTATAACGATGCGTTTGATAACCAAAGAGTATTCCACGCTCTTGGCAGCCTTCCATATAGCAAGAATTCTGTGTTTCAACCAGCACATACGGACTGTTCAGCTCAAGATTTTCAAATGCAAAGCGGCCGCTATCATTGTCAACGGTTCCGACAAATGAACGGCCCGTTTTTTCAAGCGTCAACGAATCCAATTCGAAAACGCTCACCTTCGTTCCCTTCGCAGCAAACACGGAACCTTCTTCCAAAGAATCCCTTGTTTTTTCCACATCATCAGCCGACTTCAAAAGCATGGGATAAACTTCGCCCACGTAACCTGCCAAAGCATAGATGCGAGTTTCTTCGGTAACGCCACCAGCAACGTGGTCGTCAGAACATGCTGCGAGCATAAAGGCGAGCAGCATCGCCATTTTGCAGACAAGCTGCCTGCTTATTCTTAAGTTTTTCATGGTTTCCTCCTAAACTTTTTTATTTAAACTTTTGTTTGTCAACGGGAAAAGCTGCATGTTCAAGCGATAAACATCGTCGATTTCAGTATCCCTAGTCGCAATAGCGGCAATGCGTTTGCGGCACGCGTCAATTTCTTGGACAATTTCTTCGTAGGCTTTATGCGTAAGCCCAAGAGTAAGCCCCGAAAAATGACGTTCATCCTGAGCGACGCCCTCGATAGCTTCCAACGCGAACTCGCCCATTTGGCGGTGCATTCCACGGACAGCCACAGGAGTCACTTCCATAGGACCCGTTGTCACAAATTTATCGGTCTGCACGTAACGACCTTCTTCGTCTTTTTTCAGAAGACCCGCCTTGACAAGAAAGTTCAAAGCTTCGCTAACTTCCGCCGCAGTAATTTCGGGACGGCAAGTTTTTGCAAGAGTCAAAGGTTTCGCCCCCGGCATTGCAGGAGCAAGCTCGCGCAGCACCGGATTTTTCCAGCTCTCGAAATAGCGGAACGCATCGCCTTCTACGATTTTTGCTTTGTGGGCATCTGCAATGGCAAGCATTTTGCTGAACGCCGATTTTTTTTCGGCATCTGTTTTGGCATGGTCGAACTTGACCATTTCGCAAAAGTACTCTTGCTCGAAATCTGCAAGATGCATGGCTTGAGCCACACGCAGCGCAGCCGCGTCGCTCAAATTCAGGCGACCTTCGCTCGCGTATTTAAGGTGAACCGGCGAAGAGAACCCCGCCGCCCGCGTGAATTCTTGCCAGGTAAACGCAGACTTAGCCTTTCTCTCGGCGTAGTAGTCCGCGATATACTGGCGATAGCTAGTGTATTCTAGTATATCTTTCATGTTTCCTCCTAAACGAGCCGCACTTCGGCTTGAACGTCCGTGCTGCTCACATTTCTAAATATAAATCGCAAAATTTAAAAAGTCAATAGTTTTATCATAAAAAATCTTAGTTTTTATTCAAATTTAAGCAATTTTTAATATTTAATAAAATTTTAAGCATTTTTCTAAATACAAACAAAGTAGTTACTAGTTCTAAGTTACTAGTTACAAGGCGGTGGGAACGCAAAAAAAAGAAGGCGGGGCGAACCCCGTCTTCCCTTTCCTCCTAAGCAAATAAT
>CAMZGI010000004.1 GCA_947306305.1 uncultured Fibrobacter sp. | reverse complement strand
GAGCCCATAAAGACTTTTATGGCTCCTATCGGTCGTGCCCTCCCTCCAAGATGACTTTATCTGAGCTCTAAGTTCTAAGCTCTGCCAACTAATTTCTCATACCTCAAAGCCCGTCAAAGCGAGCGACCTCACTCCTCATCCCTCTTTCGTCTCTCGTCTATAGCCCGCTTTGCGGGCGTTCTTTCGTCTAGGAATGTTTCCTAAAATAAACAGTCGTTGAGTTCTCTACAATGCGTTGTTACAGTAACCAACATGTAACTATTTTTTTTAGATTCTAAAAAATGTAGTTTTATTATTTTTAGCGTGGGTTTTTAGGGCTCTTTCAAAAGTAAAAGCGGGCGAAATACGCCCGAATCTTGGCAAAACAAGGTTGTAATATTTTTGTTAGTCCATTATTTACATAAAAAAGAGTATAAAATGCTCGTTTTTAAGTAAATTTTGGACACATGGCCTAAAAAGAAACTAATAAATGGAGTTATTATGCTTGACCTTCTTGCTGTCCAGTCCAGCACAACAAACGCAACGATTATTACGCTTGCATACACATTGATTCTTGCTTTCATCCTGTCTTCGATGATTGGCTGGACGTATGAGAAAACGTTCCTTGGACTATCCTACTCTCGAAACTTCGTCCAAGGTATTGTCTTGAGTGCTGTTGCTGCTGCTATGATCATGCAGGCCATCGGCGATAACGTCGGCCGCGGTCTCGGCATGATGGGTGCTCTCTCGGTGGTCCGCTTCCGTACGAGTTTCAAGGACCCGCGAGATATTATGTTCATATTCGCGTCGCTAGGCGCGGGCATCGGTTGCGGTGTCTATGCGTGGGGCGCTGCCGTGGGCGGTACAATCTCGTTCTGCTGTGTAGCTTTCTTGCTTTCCCGTACGGGTCTCGGTACCAAGCACTTCTTTGACGGTATGCTCCGTTTTGCTCTCCCGAACGAACCCAAGGTCCGTGGTCAGGTCGAAGATATCATGAAGGGCAATTTAAAGACGTTTATTTTGATCACGATGCGAGAGGTTGATGGTGGCGCTCGTCTGGACGTCGCCTACCAGATTCGCCTCCGTGCCACGAAGCCTGCTGCCGAAATCCTCACGATGCTCTCGAAGATTGAAGGCATTTCGGATGTCCAGTTCATGATGCAAGACGCAACGACGGAAATGTAAGGAGATTTGAAAAATGAATAAACTTGAAGATCTTCTCGACAATTTCTGGAATACCCACAAGAACAATGCGGGTGTCGCCTACGTCTATACCCATAAGCTTTCTATCGCTTGGATTCTCTGCGTCGTAATCGCTGTTTTGCTTGGCTTTATGTATCAGGGCAAGGCGGCTATGTTCCGTGGCATTGCAGAATCTAGCGAAACGATTATCAGCCTCCCGTCTCCGACCGAAATCGTCAAGATTTATGTCGTTCCGGGTCAAGAAATCAAGGCTGGCGATACTATCGTGGTGCTCAACCGCCCTGATTTGACTCTTCGCCTTGCAGAACTCACTCGCGAACTCGATAACATCGAAGGCCGCAGCAACTTGAGCTCCGCCGAAATCGACCAGAAGGTCGCCGATGTCAAGGCCAATCTCGAAACTCGTCGCTTGGCTCTCACTGCCGAAATCCGCAACCTCGAAACGGAATACGAAAGCAACAAGGCCATCTCCGCTAAGCTCAAGAGCCTTTCCAACTCCAAGTCCAAGTCCGACGGCAACGATGCCATGGCTATGCGCATCAAGAGCCTCAAGAACGAATTGAACCTCGCCGTCAAGAGCGCTAACGAACAGATCGCCCTCCTCCGTGGCAGCAGCCGCCTCCAAAAGTCTAGCGGCAAGATTGATGCAGCAAACATCCGCAAGGAAGTTGCCGAACTCCGCAAGCAGCAGCTCGAACTCACTCAGATTGCCAAGGAAGACTGGGTCGTTGGCGACGTGAACGTTCGCGATGGCGAAAAGGTCTCTAGCTTTGCTCCGATCGTAACGCTTGCCCACAAGTCTCCGACTCTTATTCGCGGCTACATCAACGAACAGATTTACCAGAACATGAACCTCGGCGAAGCCGTGAAGGTGACCACGCTTGCTGGCAACGGCAAGGCTGTGATTGGCGAAGTTGTCGGTCTTTCGAGCCGTATCGTCCCGTTCCCGACTCGTATGTGGAAAATGCCTGAATTGCCGGTCTATGGTCGCGAAGTGACCATCAAGATTCCTGAAGAAAACTCTTTCTTGCTCGGCGAAATGGTGACCATCAGCGAAACGAGCATCCGCAACTTGAAGAAGCAGCAACAGAAGGCTAAGTAATATGAAATCAGTATCGTTAATATCGCTTGCGCTCTCTGCGGCAGCTATTGCAAGCCCCCTCACTTGGGAACGCCTGATCGAATCCGCTAAGGCCGATCCGAGGTATGAGGCTGCTGAAAAACGTGCCGAAGCAACAGCGAAAGAACGTAACCTTAAGCTTTGGGACAAGCTCGAACTCCGTTACCAGATGGACGGCTTTAGCTTTGCCAAACACGACTTTGAACTTCGTGTGACACCGCAGGCTTTTGGCGAACGCGATGCCGACAAGGCTCACTATGAGGCTGTTAAGAATTACCAGCAGGCTACTTTTGCCGTTGAACGTTCGATCCTCCTTTACGATCGCTACGAACGCGGTGTGCGCTATGTGCTTCGTCAGAAGATTAACGAAATCAACAAGCAACTGTTGCAGGTTATCCAGGACCGTATCGAGGTGCTCCACCTCAAGTCGGGATCCGCTTCGTTCAATGCCGAAGACTTGATGACCTCGCTTGAAAAAAGTGCCTCGCTTAAGGCTAACTTGCTTTCGGACAGCACGGCTCTCCGCGATGCCGAACTCAAGATGCTGGCTTGGGCTCCAGCATACGACAATGTCTTTTTGGACTCTTCGTTCATCCCGACGATGGACGAGCTTGCCGAGTTCTTGAAGAACGGCGTGACTGTTGACGAAAACTTCCCGCTCGTGGCTCTCGCGAAGGGCAAACGCGATTCCGATGTTTCTAAGGCACAACAGGATGCAAGCAAGGACCGCAACTACATTTCGCATGTCGGTATCGGTTATTCGCTCCAGATTGAATCCTTGATGGAAAAGTACAAGGACTTGGAATACAAGGATATTAAGTCTGGCGCAAGGTACGACGATTACGAATCCGAGTGGATGGCGAACGCCTGTAACGTAAGGGTTACTGAAACTGGCGAATGCGCAGGGTATGACGCTACTTATAAATTAAGAAAACTTTTCCCAGACACCGATAATCGCAAGATTGCCGACAAGTTCTTCTTGAATTTGGCTTTCCGTCTTCCGTTCTTCGATAGCAACAAGGATGCTTCTCTCCGTGAACAGGTTGAAAAGCTTGATGCCGAAAGCAAGTATTTGGATGAAGTCCGTGAAGTGAACCAGAAGGTGGCTCGTCTCACCGAAGAAGTGCTCACGCTCATCGACCAGTGGAAGGTCTTGAAGGATTATGCCGAACAAGTGAATGCCAGCGGCTTTATGGAACAGTTTGCCCGCAATGCCGGTTCTGATCCGCTGTTGCTCCTCCGTGCTCGCGAAAGCGCTCTCGAAAGCGACTTGAAGGCTGCAAAGCTTGAATACGATATCTTTGCCCGCTATTTGTCCTTGCTGGACTATTCCGGCGCTCTCGCCCGTCAGGATGTTACAAACCATCTTCGTGAAGGAATCAGGTAATTATGGCAGAAGCCCGCGGATTTAGCCTTCTCGAACGTTTCGAGCTCAAGTACCATATCCCCGTCGAATGGGCGGATAGGATTGGCACGTTCTTGGCTCCGTACTGCGAAGAAGACTATTATTCCAAGATTACTCCGGGTGGATTCTACTGGATTACGAACCTCTATTTGGATTCCCCGAAGTGGACGTTCCTTGGCTGGAAAAAGAAACAGCTTTTGGATCGCTTCAACATGCGTATCCGCACTTATGGTGAACACCCCGCGCAAGACGGCACGTTCCACTTTGAGTGCAAACGCAAGATCCGCAATATTTGCTACAAGAGCCGTGCCACGATCAAGGGCATCAATCCCAGCGAAGTGTGGCACATGAAGCCCGAAGAATGGCCGTGCAAGACCGACAAAGACCGCATGTACCTCAAGGACTTCTTGTACAAGACCGAACTCCACAATGCGCATCCGCGTCTTTTGACGCAGTACAAGCGTCGTGCGTGGTTTGGGCTTCGCGAAGAGTATTCCCGTGTGACGATCGACACAGGCATGCGCTTCCGCGAAGAAAATGGCTTTGACTATACCGTGGATCCGCACTACATGCACTCTACGGGAATTCCGCGATTCTTTCAGCCTGGCGCCGATGCCGTGCTGGAGCTCAAATGCCCGGCGGCACAGATGCCTTACTGGATGTTTGACCTCATTCGCGAGTTGAATTTGAAGAACTCCGGTTTCTCCAAGTTTGGCAATGCGGCTGCGGAATGGAAACGCGTTTACGAAAATCCGCGTCGTTTTAAGAGCCCATATTGGACTCGCCTCGCCGGAAATTTTTAAGTAGATTTAACAATAAAAAAGGAAGGCGCTTATGAATACGAAAAATTGGCTTGCCGTTGGCACTTGTGTCTCTGTGTTGAGCATGTTCTCTGCCTGCTCCGAAGAATCTAGCCCTGTTACTCCTGAGCCGGGACTCTCTAGCGCTCTGGATATTGTTCCGGGCTCTTCTGCTGCAACTGTACCGACTAGCAGCACTGATAATCCGACTCCTTCTTCGGCTGTTGTTCCGACTTCTTCAGCCGGTTCGGCCGTTCCTGTTTCTTCGAGCACTCCCGAAGTTCAGGTTGATACCTCTACGGCACAGATGGGTATTTCTGAAATTATGTACAACGCTCCGAACGGTTCTGCGTTGGAATGGGTCGAAGTCTATATCAAGAACGGCCCGAGTATTACCGACATGGAACTGAGTGCCCTCCGTCTGGATGGTGCAGTGTCTTTTGCATTCCCGTCTGGAGCTTTGAAGAAGGGCGAATACGTCATTGTCACGAACGATGTCAATTTGTTCAAGCAGACTTATCCGACTGCCGCTTGCAAAGTCTATGGTCCGTGGGATAATGATCCGAAGACTGGCGCTGTCGCAAAGCTCATCAACGAAGGCGATGTCGTCGATGTCAAGATTAAAGGCGAAGGCGACGTGAGCGCTGCTTTCAGTAACTTGCCTCCTTGGCCAAGCCTTGCCGATGGCAATGGTCGCTCTCTTGTCTATAAGGGCACGGGTAGCGAAGCTAGTCCGTCCTCTTGGGGCGCTAGTGCCGTTGAAAACGGCAATCCCTGCGTAGGCGGCGACAAGACTATTGAAGAAGTGAAGGTTCGCCTGAACGAAATCAAGCCCTATGTTTTGGGCACGACGGATGGCTGGATTGAACTTTACAACTACGGCGATGCTCCTGTCGATGTCAAGGATTGGGAACTCGAATCCAAGAACAAGAAAAAGACTTGGAAGATTGGCGGTGCCAATACGGTTGTCCCTGCTAAGGGATTCTTGCTCCTCGAAGCTACAGCCGAAGTTTTTGGCGACGGCCTCTACCTGAGCGATAACGGCGACGAAATTTATCTGTACGAGACCGCAGCTGGCGCTCATACGGGTAAGGAATCGAGCTTGCTTCTTTCTGCGGGTAAGCAGTCTAGCGGTGTTGTCGATGTGAGCGGCGGTTCTACGGTTCAGGGAACTATGGCTTCTGAAACTCCGGGTGCTGCAAACTCGGTTCTCAAGGCCGGTCCGATTTTTATTAGCGAAATCCACTACCACGAAGACGAAAACAATCCAAATGACGTGGAATTCCTCGAAATTATAAACAAGGGAACTGAAAACGTAACCTTGTTCGAAACGGTGAACAGCACCGCTAAGGGCTGGAAGATTGAAGGCGTGAACATGGAATTCGCTGCAACGGACGTTCTCCCTGCTGGCGGAAAGATGCTCTTGTTCGGCGACTCCCTCTCTGGCAAGGAAGCTGTGCTCCGCGCTCGTTACGGCATCGATAACGCAGTCCTTATCCGCTTCTATGCTGGTAAGCTCTCGAACCGCGGTGAAACAATCGCTATCAAGAAGCCTTACGCATTTGCCAACAAGTCTGATGGAACCAAGCAATGGTTCTACGAATTGTCCGATGCGACGATTTACAGCGACCGTTGGGTGGGCTTGACAGAAACGGATGGTAAGGGCAAGAGCCTCAACCGCAAAGAATACACTACGATGGGTTACGAATACACCGCTTGGCAGGCTCTCGACCCGACTCCAGGCAAGTAAATTCATCCCAATTGAGTTTTAAGCCAAAAGTTCTGACATTTCGTCAGAACTTTTTTTATTGCAATAGGCATTTGGTTCGTTTTACAATTGTTGACAGCGACATGTTTTTGTATTATTTATTTAGCTATGAAACGGTATCTTGCATTTATTTTATGTGGTAGCATGGCTTCGAACGCCGCATCGCTTTCTTTACAAGAAGCGTTGGATATGGCCATGGCGAACAATTCGAAAATCAAGGCAGAAAAGGCGAAAGTAGATATTGCCGAAAGTGGCAAGAACGAAGCTTTTGCCCGTTTCTTACCCACGGTGAGCCTCACGGCGGGCATCACTAAAATCAACGACCCCATCTCTATTGACTTGGGACGAATCCAGCAGCCTTTAAGCGATATTGCTGGGGCGGCCGCCTATTCCAAGGCTTACCTCGCGACGTACAATGGCGCTTACGCTAAAGCCTACCAAGAAGCGGTTGCTAAGGCGATGGCGGCTGGCATGGACGAGACCAAGGCTAAAGCTTATGTCGATTCCAAGTCTGCCGATATTTGGACTGGCGTGGTCAATAGCAAAGATGCGAACGATGCTGCGGTGCAGTATGCAGATCAGGCGAGCAAGCAGTATTCCGACCAAATCAACAATTCCGACTTCAATATGAAGGTTCAGGACGATTGGTTCTTTAACGCCCGCCTCACTGTCGTTTGGCCCATCTTTACAGGCTTCAAGATTTACTCTGCATACGATGCTGCCAAAGAGAATGTGAACGCCCGCAAGGCGGAATTCGAAATGGCTCAGAACACCGTCCTCATGGATGTTGCGACAAAGTATTTTACGCTCCGCCTTTGCGAAGAACTTGTCGTAATGCGTGAGACGACCAAGAAGGATTTGGCTGAACATCTGGAACGCTCCAAGAAGCTTGAAGAAGGCGGTCAGATTAGCAAGACCGAACGCCTCCGTGCCGAGGTTGCTCTAGCCGAAGCCGAGAACGCTTACGAAGACGCCCTCCGCGACCAGTCGCTGGCACGTATGGCTCTTGCAAGCCTCTTGCGCACCGATACGAGCCTCACGGCGACGACCCCGGTCGAAGCTCCAGAGGGCATTCGCACGATGGAAGAATTCAAGCAGCTCGCGGTTGAACATCATCCGGGACTTCGCCAATTGCGTGTGGAACGCAAGCGTAACCAGAATGCGATTAAGGCCGCTCAAGCAGATTATTACCCGACGGTTGCATTGTTTGGCTACAAGGAACTTTACACCAGGGACTTGACCATTCTCGAACCGGAATGGGCTGTGGGAGCAAAGCTCCAATGGGATATTTTCAAAGGTGGCGACACCCGTGCCAAGGTGAGCTCTGCAAAGGCGATGGACCGCTCTTTGGGAAGCCTCGAAGAAGAAACGATAGACAACTTGAAGCTCCTTGTCGAAAAACGCTGGCGTGAATTGGAACACGCAAAGGGAAGGCTCGTGAGCCTCGCCAAGACGCGTGAACTTGCCGACGAAGCTTTACGCAGCCAGAACAAGGCTTACGAAGCAGGGCTTGCAACAGGTCTTGATGTCGTGGATGCAGAACTTGCGCTTTCTCGTTTGCAGGTAGCTGACCTCAAAGCTCATTACGATGCCGTTGTCGCATGGCTTGGACTCCTCGAAGCGGCTGGCGAAGTTTCTACCGCTGGCGATGTTTTGATTTCGAAACAGTTGCTTGTCGAAAAACCTGTGAAGCCGGTTGAAACGACAGTTAATTCGACAGACGCATCTACCAGTGCCGCTCCTGCTGCAACTGAAGTGGAAACGGTTGCTCCTGCGGTTGTTCCGGCGGCGGCTCCAGCGGCATCTGCGGATTCTGCAACTTCTGTAGAAAAGACTGAAACGGCGAAACCCGCTGAAAAAATTTTAAAAACGGAGAATAAATAATGAACGCTTTAAAGATGATTGGAAAAGTTATCGTTGTACTTTCTTTGATTGTGTTGGTTATTTTGGGAATCTCCCAGCTCCAACAGTTTGCAACGCAACCTCGTGAACAGTTCCTGCAAGGCCAGATGGAAGCCCGCCGCGTGCTTGTGGCAGGCAAAGTTCCGGGCCGTATTGAACATCTGTATGTTCACGAAGGCGACATGGTTTACAAGGACTCCTTGATTGCAGTCCTCAGCAGCCCAGAAATAGAAGCCAAGAAGATTCAGGCTCAAGGCGCTCTCGGCGCGGCTAAGGCTCAAGCCAGCAAGGCTCGCAATGGCGCTCGCAGCGAAGATATTACCGCGCTCAAGGCTATGTCGGATCGTGCTCAAGAAGCCGCAACGCTTGCAAAGAACACCTACGACCGTGTGCAGAAGCTCTATAACGAAGGCGTGCTCCCGCTCCAAAAACGCGACGAAGCCGAAACGCAGATGAAGGCTTCTCAGGCCGCTGCAGATGCTGCTCGTGCTCAGTACAATCAGGCTGTCGCTGGCGCCCGTAGCGAAGACAAGGCCGCCGCAAACGCTCTCGTGTTGCAGGCTAAAGGCGCTACCGCCGAAGTCGATGCCTACCTTGAAGAAACCAAAATCCGCACTCCGATTACTGGCGAAGTTTCTCTGAAACTTGCCGAAGAAGGCGAAGTCGTTGGCTCTGGCATGCCGATTATCGCAGTGACCGACTTGAATGATTCTTGGGCAGTTTTCCACCTTCGCGAAGATTACCTCAAGAATGTGTTCAAGGGCAAAAAGTTCTACTTGCAGGTCCCTGCTCTCGACAAAACTATCGAAATGGTCGTAAGCTACATCGCGTCCGTTGGCGATTACGCTACATGGCGTAGTTCCAAAGAAAGTGCAGGCTTTGACCTCAAGACGTTCGAAGTCCGCATGCGTCCGACCCACAAGGTCGAAAACCTCCGTCCGGGCATGAGCGTTCTGTTCCCTGTTGACGATATTGAGTAAGCTGGAATAGAAGGTTATTGTGCTGAAAGGCCTTTTAAAGACAACTGGGAAAATTTACTTTAGCCACAAGATTGTTTTGTGGTTGATTCTTGCTGTGCTTCCCGTGGGTGTCTCTGTGTTTGTGCTGGAGATGTTTTCGAATGAAATTGTGCAGCATATTCCGATAGGCGTTGTCAAACAAGATAACAGCCAACTCGCCGACCGCCTAGAACGTGCACTCCAGTCTAGCCCTGTGCTTGATGTGAAGCTGATTTGCCATGACATGGGGGAGTGTGAACATGCGGTTATCCGTGGCGATTTGCAAACATTTGTCGTGCTTCCGACAGATTTGGAACGCCGAGCGCTCCGTCTTGAAGCTCCTGTGATTCCCGTTTATTCTAGCGGTCAGAATTACCTCACGAACATGTTTGCAACAAAGGAAATTCGTGCGGCGATTACGGATGTGGGCACGGATCTTTTTACCGCATCTTTTGACGACCCGATTAAAACAGAGATTCATTCGGTTGGCAACATCGAAGGCAATTATCAAGGATTCTTGGTTCTTGGTCTTGTGTCTGCGATGTTCCATTTGGCGGCAATGCTTGTCGCCGTGTATGTGGGTTCGTTTCCGCTTCGCGATAAGCGAGTGCGTGAATTTTACCAGTACGCAGAACGTTCTTGGTTTACGCTTGGCGTCGCTTCGTTTGTCCCTGCTGTGATTATTGTTTGGCTCGAATACATGGGCAGCTACGCTTACACGCACCGCATGCTTATGCCAATGGGCTTCGAAGAATTTGTGATGGTCTCTGTCGCGCAACTTTTGATGGTGATTAGTTGCGTCGGGGCTGGGATGGTTTTTGTGGGCGTTACTGGCGTGATGCGAATTGCGACTGGCGTTTCGGGCGTGATTGGCGGCCCTGCGTTTGCGTTTGCGGGTCAGACGTTCCCCGTGATGGCGATGCCGTTTGCAGTGCGTTGCTTTGCGTTTGTGCTTCCGCTGACGCATGTGCTTCGCGTGCAGTCAATGATGCTCCTTGGCGATGTCGGAATGCAAGCCTCTTGGGAAGTTATCAAGCTTATGGCTGGCATGGCATTGTTCTGGACTTTGTTTGGAAGTCTTGCGATGGAACTCCGTTGGAAGTACCGCTTGAAGCATGATTCTCAAATGCCCGTAGTCGTCGAAGACGATAATCCCGTTGCGGAATTTCACTTGCAGTTTGGCAAGTTGTTAGAAAAAATCAGGAGGCGAAAAAATGATTAGTCGTCTTTTGAAAGTGACTTTGACGGAATGGAAACAATTTTTCACGGACCCTGCGGCGGTGCTTTTGCTCGTTGTCGCTGGAGTCCTCTATGCGTTCTACTACCCGACGGCGTATGTGAACCAGACTGTTTCAAAGGTTCCGGTCGGCGTTGTCGATTTGGATCATTCGGCGAAGTCCCGTGAACTTGTACGGATGGCTTCTGCAACGCAACAGGTCGAAGTCAAGGCTGTTTATAACGACATGCTCGAAGCAGAAACCGCCATGGCTCGCGAAGATATTTTTGGCTTCATGGTCATTCCTGAAAACATGGAAAAGGACTTGCTGAACAAAAAGCCGACGAAGGTCAATATCTTTACGCATGGCGCTTATGTGATGCTTCACGGCACGATTGGAACGGCTTTTGCGACATGCGCGTTGACGGTTGGCGCGGTTAGCAAAGTCAAGGCGATTGCTCTTGGCAAGCAAGTGCCCTCTGCAAAGGCGATGGCTATGCGCGACCCGATTCCGATATCAATACAAACGATGTACAACAACACGGGAAGTTACTCGAATTATGTTGTTCCTAGCGTGCTCGTGGTGATTTTGCAGCAGTCGTTGATTATCGGCATTTGCATTATGGGCGGAGCCCGTGGACACCGTCGTTTCCGCCGGAACTACCGCTATTCCGAAGTCGAAAACGAAAGTTTGCCGTACCGCTACTTGGGGCGTGCTCTAGCGTATTTCTTGCACTATTGCTGCTTTATCTTGTTCTACCATTGCTTCATCTACAACCTCTTTGACTTCCCGCGTCGTGGGGAACTTTTGCCGATGGTGGTGTTTGCGGCGGTATTCCTTTCGTCGGTCATCAATTTTGGAATGTGCATTTCGCAAGTATTCTTGCGTCGCGAATCGAGCATGCAGCTGTTCTTGAACTTCTCCATCCCGATATTGTTCCTCGCGAACTTTAGCTGGCCAGCTTATTTGATGCCGAGCTGGATGGTGTGGCTTTCGTATATTTTGCCGAGTACGTTTGCTGTGCCTGCGTGGCTTTCGATTGAACAGATGGGCGCGGACATTTACGATGTGGCTCCAAAGCTCTATTTGCTTGCAATCCAGGCGGTCTTTTACTTGGTGCTAGGTCTGTTCTTGACGCATTTACGCGATAAGACACATTTCAAAACCGGCGACATGTAAAAACAACCGATAATGAGCAAATTTAAGTGACCAAATCACAGACGCTCCCGCAAGAGTTTTTGTAAATTACAAGGTGAAAAAAATTAATAGTAAAACGCAAGTTGATAGTTCTAAGTTACTAGTTACTAGATTTTTTCTTATGATTCTTTCTAGTAACTAAGTTCTAGTAACTATTAACTGTACCTATAACCTCAAACCTGATACCTACTATGATATTTGATCATTTATACATGGGCATTTTGCTCGTCACGCTCGTCCTCTCGGGGGCGGTTTCTATGCTTGTCAAAACTCGCTTTGCCGCAGGTCAAAAAGTTCACATTTCTAGCGGCCTTACCGGTGCCGATGTGGCAAAGGCTATCCTTATGGAAGCTGGCATTACCGACGTGAAGGTATTGCAGCATCAAGGCTTTCTCTCGGATCATTACAATCCGCTGAACAAGACGCTCAACCTGTCGCCAGAAGTTTATCATGGCCGCAACGCGAGCGCCGCTGGCGTTGCCGCTCACGAAGTGGGACATGCTATCCAGCATGCCGAAGGGTATTTTCCGCTGTGGCTGCGTTCGGCGATTGTGCCTGCTGCAAACGTCGGTTCTAATTTGGGACCGTGGCTTGTGATTATCGGCATTATGCTTATGGGCATGGGCAAGGCTCTTGGCCAATCTCTTGCGATTGTGGGCGTTGTGCTCTTTGCCCTTGCAACGCTCTTTACGCTGGTGACTGTGCCTGTGGAATTCGATGCTTCGTCCCGTGCAAAGAAAGCTTTGGCTCGTTTGGAAGTGGTGGCGCAGGGACGCGAATACAATACGGTCTCTGGCGTGCTTTTTGCGGCCGGGCTCACGTATGTGGCTGCTGCGATTTCTTCGATTTTGCAGTTGCTTTATTGGGCGTATAGGGCGGGCCTTTTAGGCGGTCGCCGCGACGATTAGCATCGCCTCGTCATTCTCACGAAGGTGAGAATCTTATAGAATCTAATTCTTCCCGGCTCCGTAAACAACGGGGCCTTCTTCGTCTTCGTCGTCATCGCCGTGTTCGGCGAGATAGGCTTGATACTCTTCTTCGGTCATTCCGCCTTCTTCGTCTTCTTCGGGCATGAATGACTTTTTCTTAGGCTTTTCTGCGGCTGGCTTTTCAGCGTTTTTTTCTGCGACGGGAGCTACAGGCTTTGTGGCCTCTTCCTTGCGGCTTGCTCGTGCACTGCGGTTCAAGTAGGCTATGTATTCTTCGTCCGTCATTTCGTTACCGAAACTGTAAGAGGAATACCTGTCTTCTTCAGGCTCTTCTTTTTGAATTGGTGCAGGAGCTCTATAGCTGCTATGCGGCGTTTCGTCTGCAATGCTGCTTGCGTGTGTCGCTGGCGTTGCAGGTTTCGGAGTTGCTGGTTTGACCGTGGCGGACTGTGCTGACGTTGTTGCGGTTGCGGAATTCGCGTTGTCGTAGAACGCTTGAGCCTTTTGCATAAAGGCAGCAAATTCCTCGTCGCTCATCTGCTTGACCGCATCTTCGCTCATGCCTTGGAAACTTGCTTCTGTTGTTGCTGGAGCAGGGGAGGCTTGCTCTTCAATTCCGTCTTCGACTTTTTCTTCGAAATTTTCGACTTCTTCTTCGTCGAAGTCTTCAAATTCATCTTCAGCGTCTTCGATAAATTCTTCTTCCGCTTCGGCGGTTTCGTCTAGCGGTTCGAATTTATGCGTAATGTCGTCGAAGCCCGTTGCGTCGCTTTGCTCGGATGAAGTTTCTGTAATAACTGGAGCTTCGTCTTCTGCGACTGGTGCCGCAGCATCTGCGGCATCCGTCACTTCTCCGTTTGCAATGCTTGCTGCATTTCCATCGACTGATGTCGCGGTTTCCGTTGTGGTAGCTTCGCTCAGAACTTCGTTCGCAGGAGCTTGTTCGCTTGCTGGTGGCTGCTCGCTAGGCTGCGTTGCGGAAACGCCCTCGGCGGCATCCGCTTCGGCAATCATGTCGGCAAACGGATTCTCCTGCACTTCGGAAATATCTTCGCGACCTTCGAGCATGGCATTGAGGTCTTCTTCCGTAACGTTCCTGCCACGCTCCGTCCAAAGGACGGCTTCGCGCATCGTCGCGGCAAGGTCGCCCACGCTCTTTTCCTTGGAACGTGC
The DNA here is from genome assembly GCA_947306305.1 of uncultured Fibrobacter sp. Lineage (GTDB taxonomy): Bacteria > Fibrobacterota > Fibrobacteria > Fibrobacterales > Fibrobacteraceae > Fibrobacter. The sequence continues at coordinate 24,033 of CAMZGI010000004.1, read as the reverse complement.
AATTGCCTGGCTGCGGATCGTATCGACAAGCCCCGCCTTGACTTCGGGATCCTTGCTGAAGAATACAGTCTCGTGCGCCATTTCTTCGGCGTATTCGGGATTGTTCTTTTTGCGGTAAATCCAAATTGGCCCGAACAACTCGCTCTGGCGGAACACGATGTCGTCCGTCTTGATCATTTCGAGCATTGCCATGAACGTCACCGCCGCCACAATCGGGTGGCTGTCGTTGTCGAGCAAGTCTTCAAAGAGGGCTCGTCCATTCACGTTCAAGTAGTTGTTGATGGCCTGCTGACGGTCCTGAATGGTCACGTAGTCCAATTCGATATGGTGGATCGTCTCGGAAATCTTTGTCTTTAAACTTTTCTGGTAAGCGCGGAAAAGCTGCCAAATATTCGCGTCCGCAAGCGTGTCGTCGTCGCTCTGCGTCTTTTCTAGTCGCCCGCGGGAATATGTTCCGAAGTTCTTCGCTTCCATTTCTTGGAGGCCGCTTGCCACTTGCTTGAAACGCTGGTATTCCAACATTTCTTTCATGAGCTTTTCGCGGTCTTCGTTATATTCCTCTTCCATTTCCGGGTCGCGTTCTTCGGCAGGGAGCAGTTCTTGCACCTTGAGAGCCATCAAGCGGCTCGCCATAAACAAGAAGTCGCCCGCTTTGGAAAGGTCTGTTTCGGAATACTCGTTTACCCACTTCAAAAAGTCGTCTGCGATTTCAGCAATGGGAATCTGGTCGAGCGTCATCTCCTTTTTCTGAACGAGATAGACGAGCAAATCCATCGGCCCGTTAAACGAACCGATTTTTACTTCGTACTCTTCTTGCTCTAGCTCTTCTACCATTACACCGTAAATTTAGCAATATTAAAGAAGCCCGTCGCTAGGGGCGAAGCTCGGGTACGACGAGATTAAGTGGAAGCCGAACTTGCAATGAGCCATTGGGCTTTTCTTCGATTAAGTCGTTGATGGTGTATGTTTTTTCAGGATGCGAAATTGCGTGATTTTTATGTAAAATGGTGAGAAATTTGGCATTTTAGATATAAAAATTTATGAGATTTTCGGCATACGGTCAATTTTTATGAGAAATTCGGCATTTTAGACGTAATTTTTTGTGAGAAATTCGGCAAAAAGATGTATATTTAGGAGAAAGCGTTACAGACGGAGCCTAGAATGGAAACACCCGCTTTCAAACGGAAACTCTACGACAAAATGCTGCATTGGAAAAATGAACGCAACGGCAGCACGGCACTCTTAATCAAAGGTGCTCGCCGCGTCGGAAAGTCAACGCTTGCCGAGGAATTTGCCAAGCGCGAATATGAGTCGTACATTCTCATAGACTTTACAGAAGCGCCAGAGGATGTTGTTCGCTTATTTGATGACATCTCGAATTTGGATTACCTGTTCACGCAACTTCAGTTTTATTATAGACAAAAGCTGACTCCCCGAAAATCCGTCATTATTTTCGATGAAGTTCAATATTGCCCTCGCGCTCGGCAAGCGATTAGAAAACTGGTCAAAGATGGTCGTTTCGATTATATTGAAACCGGCTCGCTCATATCGATAAAGAAAAATGTCGAAGGCATTAGAATTCCCAGCGAAGAAACGAAGGTTACGTTGTTTCCAATGGATTATGAAGAATTCCTTTGGGCTCTTGGCGATGAATTTACCGTGCCCATGCTCCGCGAAACTTTTGAAAAAAAGAAGCCCTTGGGAGACGCCCTGGTTCGCAAACTCCTGCGGGATTTTCGACTTTATATGTTGATTGGCGGCATGCCGCAATCGGTGCTGGCTTATATTAAGACTCATGACCTCAGCAGCGTAGATACCGTAAAGCGGGAGATTATAGACCTTTACGCCGAAGATTTCCGCAAAATTGATCCGACCGGCAAAATGACCAAAATGTTCCTTGCGATACCGGGACAGTTGAACAGCAATGCGTCTCGCTATAAGATTTCGAGTGTCATTGAGCAAGGCAAACAAGACCGAGTCGAAGAACAGTTGCAAGATATGGAAGATTCGCAAGTAGTCCTATTTGCTCACCATGCAAATGACCCAAGTGTCGGACTATCTTTACATGGGAATATGGATTATTACAAAATGTACCTTTGCGATACAGGCCTGTTTGTAACGCTTGCTTTTGGGGATAAAGACTTCACCGAGAACATTATTTATAACAAACTTTTATCCGACAAACTCTCTGCCGATTTAGGTTATGTGTACGAGAATATGGTTGCGCAAATGCTGAAAACGGCAGGGAACGAACTGTATTATTACACGTGGCCTACAGAAAGCGGAAAGCACAATTACGAGATTGATTTTATAATTTCACGGGCTTCAAAGATTTGTCCCATCGAAGTAAAATCTTCTGGTCACAAGGCTCACGCTTCTCTCGATGCTTTCGCGAAGAAATTCTCACGTCGGATTCTGCAAAAATACCTGGTCTATTCTAAAGACATAAGAAAAGAAGACGATGTCCTGTTGATACCTATCTTCTTTGCAATGTTTTTATAAGGCAAGCGGAATCAGGATATAAAAGAGGGGGGAAGCGTTGGACTATCTTTTAAGCAAAAGGAATCTCGTTATCTGTGGAAATTACCTTTTTCCCTAAAAACTGCATTTCTACTGCGGTAAATATTGTCGTTTTGAAAAAGTTTTTAGAACGCAAAAAAGCGGAGCTTCGTGAAGCTCCGCCTTCCTATGGGCTTAAGAAAAATGTCTTACTTGTACATGTAGCTTACGCCATTGGGGAACTTGAATTCCTTCATGCCGCTGGTCTGCACCTGAGCTGCAGACTTGACTTCGCCACCGTAAAGGATGTAATTGCCTTGGTATGTCGGCTTGAAAGCAGCCTTGTCGGAACCATAGTAGTTATTGCTGTTGTAAGTCAAAGCTGTGCAGCCGGGAACATCCATCGTGTAGTTGCCAAACGCGAGGAGGACTCCGCCGGTAATTGTAAATCCGTCGTCGGTATCGATGAGGCCGCCGGCAAAGTTATATGCGCCGCAGTTGTTTCCGCCGCCCTGCTGGCCGCCCATGCCCCAGCCACCGCCGCCGAAGTTGAAGCCGCCGCCCATACCGCCGCCACCGAAGCCGCCCATGCCGCTATTCTCGTAGCTTTGGCCGGTAATTTCAACAATCACCACGCCGCCGGTCATTTTTCCAGTACCGTTAGCATCTAACCCGTCAACCATGTTGCCCTTCACGCTGATGTAATGGTAGCCACCGGTGATGGTGATGTAACCACTGCTTTCGCTGAACATTGCCATGGAACTGTTGTTGTTCTTGGGGCCGCCACCGCCGTTCCAACCGTCGTTAGTGGCGAACACGGAGGTCACGCCGCCTTCGGCAAAAATTTTGAACGCTTCTATAGCTTCAAATGATGTTACAACGTTGACTGTGGAACCTCTCAAGTACAGAGCGGAATCCGCATGGATGCCCTTCTTCTTTGTCGAAATGGTCACGTCGCCGCCGTTCATGTAAACTTGCCAGTTGGTACGAATCGCAGAAGAATCCGATTTCACGTCGATGGTGCCGCCATTGATATAGATGTACTTTTCAGCAGAGATGCCCTTGTTGGGGGATTCAATCTTGATTTTCGAAGGTTCGGTAGAATCGCTCACGAGAATGTAGTTGGCTGCCTTGATGCCGCTCTTGTGTCCCTTGATAGTGATGTCGCCACCGGAGATCTCGACAATGCCCTTGTGTGCTACGGTGTCCTTGAATTCACCCCTGTTGTCTTCTACGCATTCGTCACTTTCGAGGCCGTCGCCCGCCTTGGCGGTAATGTTCAAGGTGCCGCCCGAAATTTCAAGGCTGCCCTTGCCCTTGATGCCGTCATCGTTTGCAACCACGGTGATGTCGCCGTTCTTTATTTTAAGGTCGTTGCTGGACTGGATGCCGTTCTTGAAGTTGCCCTTGACGGTCAGCTTGCCTGCACCCTTGATGTTCATGTCGTCTTTAGAATAAATTGCTGCCTTTGCCGTGTCTTGCTTGCCGCCAACGTTTGTAAACGCATGGCTGCCGTTGCCGTCTTCAATCACGTTGGTCGTGCCCTTCACCAAGTGGAGCACCGCCTTGTCGGCGTTCTTGATGAGGATGGGGGAGTTGGAACTCTTCAAAGTTGCATTGTAAAGGTAGATGCCCGTGTTGCCTTCTTTTTCGGCTGCCGGGGTGTTTACCACAAGCTGGAAGTCGGACGATTCGCCGGTGACGTAGTATGCGCCTGGGCAAGTAATCGTTGCGCTCTTGTCTGCCACTTCGACGCAGCCGTTGTTGTTTTCGACAGTCGCCGTTGTTCCAGAAACTTTCAAAAGGATTTGCGTGCCGTTCAAAGTCCTTGCGTCTTCCAAATCGTTTTCGTTGTCGCCCGAGCCGCCGTTGTTGGGTACTACTGCACTGGAACTAGAAGTTCCGTTATTTGGTACTGCGAGGCTCGAACTGGAGACTGTGTTGTTGGGAGGCGTGAAGCCGGAACTGGAAATACCAGTGTTCGGAAGAATGCTGGAACTCGAAATTTCGGTACCCGGAAGAATCAAGCTAGAGCTAGAAAAATCGGTGCCGGGGAGGATAAGGCTGGAACTAGAAAGCTCCGTGCCGGGGATTATAATGCTGGAACTGGAAATTTCATTGCCAGGAACTTCGTAGCCGGGGACATCGTTGTTGGATACCTCGTTGTTGGGGCCAACGCCTTGGTCGTCGGAACATGCTACAAAGCTCAAAACTGCGGAAACAGTTAATACTGGTAATTTTTTTAATATCATCGTACACTCCATTTTTCTTTAATATAGATTCAATTCCCTAAAACAGACCTGTTGCGTAGAAAAATCCGTTGCAGCGAGTACAACAGATTTGAGAGGGTTCACATTGTTTATGCCGTTATTGACCACGATTGTATTTGTCGCGGTTTCGACTGCAAGAAAGATTTTGATGCTTGCGAAACGTCTTCTGAGAATATTATGAATAAAGTTGTTTGCAGAATGTAATTTGTGCAACGATTATTTGAATGTGTTTCCTTACGAAAAATTCTTGCAAAATGAGAATTATTTTATTCGCTTGTTAGCTCTGCTTGACCGACGGCTCGGCAAACGCTGCCTCAAAAAGATTGCAGAAAACATTGTGCATGAACCCGAATGGTTCAAAAAGTGAATACGGCTGCGGATGGGAACGCTGGGTGCCGTATAGAAGCCCTATGTGTCGAAAAATGCTTTTCGACATAGGATGCGTTGACCAATATGCCGCTTTATGCGGTGTGAGAATTTTGAGGAGGGGGCAGAAACTGTAAAAGTCCTATGAAAAATGTGGCTTCTATTGCAAATAGCTATGTAAAAAAATGATGCCCATGTCGTTGTTTCGGGTGTTTTTGAACGCGTTTGCTGTTCGTTGTTTCAAAGTAGAACTTCCATGTATCTTTTGACAGCGGAAAGTACCGAGAATTTAGTGGCGTACTCATACAGGCTGAATAAATTCTTGTCGGGCTTTGCCGCGTAGTTTTTTATGGCGGCGACAACCGTTTCTTCGTTCATTCGATTGCGGCTTCTAAGAATGTCGCATATTGTTCGTTCTGCATTGTAGCAAGGAACTAAATTTCCGAATGTCGTCTTTTTCTGAGTTAGTCCTACTTTGAACAGTTTTGAATCGACGTAAAAGCATGTACATTTTTCTTTAATGTATGACGTCGATTCCGCACAATAAGGTTTACTTTTATAACGAAAATATGAGTCATTTCGTGTTAAAAGTCAACTTTTGTAAAATTTCAGCGTGTGGATGACGGTTTTTAGCCCTATTCGCATTTTGTTCACTGAAAAGCGTTTCTTGATGTCTGAAATGATGTGTCTGGTTTGCATCAGCGTGATTTTTGTCACGTTGTAAAATTACCTTCAATTACGACAATATTTGTCGCAGTGAATATCTAGATTTTGAGTATCAAGAAAAATAAAAAGGAGTATTCGCATGGCTGAAAATTATTTTAAAAATGTCCTCAAGGACTTGGACAAAAACGTCTTTACAAAAAAGGCAAAGCTTGACTTTGTCACGCTCAAGGGTTACGAATATTGGGTCCGTGCTTTGCGTTGTGGAAATGCAAGGCCAGAGGTTGACGATTGCTTGGGGATACTCCCGAGAGCGAACGCGAAGCATGTTTTGAAAAGCATGTCCGAGCATTTTGAGTATAAGAACCGGCTCGAAGATGAAAAGGTGAAAAAAACGCAGGTCAAACAGAAAAAAGATAAGGTTATGCCGTGGGAGTCCATTTGCGTTGATGATGGCGATGATTGCGACGAAGAGCTTGAAGGAAAATCGGTTCTGTACATACGCCGCCGTAAAGCGGTGCAGTCCTTCAACAAGTTTATCAAGAGTTCTGGTGCGAGCGATGATGTGAATCGGGTTGTCCGCAATTGTCTTAATGATGAACCTATCTTTGATGCCAGTGCTCAAAAGGTGTTTTTCGAAAGTTTTGAGCGGGAACTTTATTTGCTCATCGAGGAAAATTCGGATGTTTCAAAGGATTCTTATTGGATACGGTTGAAGCTTTTGCAAAAAACGCTGAATTTGAACGAAACTGAATTGGAGCTTGTTGCGTTTTCTTGGATTTTTAAGAACAAGAGTGTTTGTGAAAATATTAGCAGTATGAATGGATATCGAAAATTTGAGGATGGCAATTTATCTAAAATTTTCGCGGCTTTTTATCCTAAATTGAATATCGAAAAAGCTATTGCAAACGATGGTGTCTTGAAACGCATGAACATTCTCGATGACGATCTCGATATTTCGTGCCGCATTGGTTATTTTTTGGATGGTCGTTCGGGCAATGATTTGGATAGCCTGTATTGCCGGACGTACAAAGGAAAATGCGTTTCTTATCGCGAGCTTTGCAAGGGTAATCCTAAGGTTGAATTGATGTTCGAAATGTTGAAGAACAATCCTGTGGGCTCTAGGCTGAATGTTTTCTTTTACGGCGTGGAGGGTACGGGAAAGACGGAACTTGCAAAGGCGATTGCTCATGAACTCAAGTGTCCGCTTGTCATGACTAATGTCAGCACCAACGGTGTGCACAAAGATTCCATCAAGGGTTCTCCGATTGCAGAAAGAATGGGGAGCATTCTCTTTGCCGCGAACAAGTACAAGAATCAAAAGGCGATTTTGCTTGTCGATGAGGCTGACCTTATCTTGAATTGCTGCGAAAAGGGGGCTCTTAACTTTTTCTTGGAACAGATTTGTGTTCCTGTCATTTGGATTTCGAATAACATAGGTCTTATCGAGGCGAGTTCTTTGCGTCGTTTTGATTATTCGCTCCGTTTTGAACGGCTGGAATCGGAAAAACGAATTGATATGTGGCGTTCTGTGATTAAGGAACAGCATGCAGCTAAGTTGCTTGCTCCAGAGGTTGTCCAAAATTTGGCGGATACGTACCCGATTACGGCGGGCGGGATTACGCAGGCGATTGCCGGGGCAAAGATGCTCAAGAAAAGCGGTTGCAAAATAGACGTAGCCGAGGTTGTGCGTGAAATTGCTGCTGCCCAAACGACGCTTTTGGATTTGTCGTTGGAATATGCTTCTCGCGACAAGGAATCTCATGCGCCGAGTTATGTGCTGGACGTGCTGAACCTCGATTGCGAAATGAGCTATGTGCAGCATGTGATGAAATCTTTTGACGCAAAGTGGAAAAAGATGCGGCCTGCGGACAAGCCTGATTCGCTCAACGTTCTTTTTTACGGTCCTCCGGGAACGGGCAAGACGGAACTCGCGAAGTTCATCGCCCGCGATTTGAACCGCAAGTTGATAATCCGCAAGGCGAGCGACCTTTTGAATTGCTATGTAGGCGAAACGGAAAAGAATATCCGCAAGATGTTCCGCGAAGCAGAAGAAAAGAATGCGATACTCTTTTTGGACGAGGCCGATAGCATGATTCAAGAACGTGCAGGGGCTGATCACAGTTGGGAAGTCACTCAAGTAAACGAGCTTTTGACGCAGATGGAAAACTTCAAGGGCATCTTCATTGCGGCAACCAACTTCAACGACAATCTGGATCAGGCATCGCGTCGCCGCTTTGCCATGAAAATTAAGTTCGGGTATTTGCAGCCCGATGGGGCCGAATCCATGTGGAATGCGTTTTTCCCGGAATTTGCATGCCCTGCCGCTGTCCGCGAATTGCGGCAACTTGCTCCCGGCGATTTCAATGCGGTTTATGGAACGTTCCGGTTCTTTGACAAGTCGGAGCTTTCTGCCGATAAAATCTTCGATGCGTTAAAGCACGAAGTCGCTTGCAAGGACTCTCGCGAGGGCCGCCACATGGGGTTGTAAGTTAAATTTTACATAATTTTAAGCTGTCTTAAGCGGACTCTTGCTCCGCTTTTGCACGGTTTTTGCCCTATTTAATAAAATTTTCTATACATTTGTACACTTGAAAGGGAGGTTTTACCTAAAAAAATGAAAGTTTTATCTTTTTTTGCACGCAAATGCTGTGATTTGAAACTATTTTTAGGGTGCAAATTACGAGAATACTCCAATATATAATATTATTGTATATTGGTCTTGCAGTGTAATTATTGAGGAAAAAATGGAACTAACAAAATCGCAGGAACGCCGCTTAGCATTTGTCGCTAGCCTCTTGAGCTTGAACCCTAACGACCCGAACGATAGAATTAAGGCACTCCGGCACTTAAACCTAGATGAAAATGGATGCTTCCATGGCTTCCAATATTCTCAGGGTTTTATGGAATTCTTCATCTTTTTGGACGAAGATACTCCGCTCGAAAAGGTGGTTGCGCATCTGAACGCCGATTTGAAGCAGCTTCAGATTGCAGTGTTCCGCACTAGCGACCCGACCAATCCGTTCTTCCTCTCGCTTCGCGAAGAAGCCGACCCGTGGGCGGTCAACAAGATTACCGACGAAGAAGCGGAAGAAGACGAAAATACTCCTGCAAGCCGTCCTTACATGGAAACCTTGGAAATCACGGTGCTCCGCACTCGCGCAAGCCGTGACATTACCGATTCCGAACTGGAACGCACTCTCAAGGACATGCGCCGCAAGCTGATGCTTTGGAAGACCGACGTGAAGGCAAAGCTCGAAATTATTGCCGAACACGACGACTTGACTCGCGATTTCCGTTCTGCAGACGACAAGCTTGAAATCGAGATGGATTCCGAACCGCTTCACCTCACTTCTGATCACGGCGAGCTTTTCCTCGGCTTCTGCCCGATCCGCACGATTTTCGACTACCATGTTGCTTTGGGCAAGCGTCTCAAGACGAAGCACAACATGGCTATTGTGAGCTCCAACATTCGTACTTACTTGGGCAACCTCACCCATACGAACGCTGCTCTTATCGATGCTTTCCAGACGATGGAGCGCAACGACGACAAGAATGTGAACGTCGATGACTTCCCGTTCCTCCACAATGGTATGACGCTTACGGGCGACGACCTGCGTTTGAAGGATCGCGATGGCAAGAAGGTTCTCTTCATCGAACGTCCGAAGATTATTAACGGTGCCCAGTCCCTCTTCACTTATGAACAGTATGCCAAGAAGAGCAAGCATCCGGTGAACCCGCAGGTGCTCGTGAAGGTCGTTGTGCCGTATCAGGGTGCCGACAACTTCTTGAACCAGGTGACTATGGCTAACAACCGCCAGAACCCGGTGTTCAGCTACCATCTGCGCGCTGCTGACGATTTGCAGTTCTTCATTTGGCAGCGTTATCAGGAAGAAGGCTTTACTTACGTTTACAAGGATGGCGTGCGTCTTAAAGCTCGTACCCGTAAGCTCGAAGTGCGTATGCGTCCGGAACTTGCTAAGACATTGTTCATGATGGATGGCAAGCTCAGCGAATGCCGCTCCAGCGACTGCATCTTTGACAAGGAAACGCTCTACCAGCGTTGCTTCGGCGCGTTTGTGCGCGTGGCTCCCGAAAAGGAAAAGGATTTCGTCCGCAAGACTATCGCTTTCACGAAGGCATGGCAGCTCCTTAGCCGTCTCCCGATCAAGATCCGCAAGGTCACTCCGGGCAAGGGCGTGTCTATCGAAGCTAACGACGATAACCCGCTGACCCGCATCACGTGGAATGGCCGTCTCGAAGACAAGTTCATCTTCCGCAGCGCAGTGAAGGACTTGGTGGTTGCTCTCGCTCTCCGCCACTGGCTCATTTACGGCAATCCGATTCAGGACTTTGAATGGCTCGTCGAAAACGAACTCAACTTCAACGATTCCATCCTCAAGTATGCATCCCGCATCTACACGGACGACTTGAAGAACATTCTCATTTCTGAATTCAAGGATAACGCAAACTACTACGATACCATCACGACGATTGACAAGGATTCGGGCGAATCTGTGGAACGTCGCTTGTGGAAGGGCTTCTCCAACACGGCTACTTACGACAAGATGATTGAACTCTTGTGCAAAAAGAACCCTGCTTGGGAAAAGTGCCGCGGCGGTATCGAGGTGTTCCTCTAATTTATCCTTTAAAAAGGGCCTCGAAATCAATTTTGGAACGCATCCGTAAAAATGGGTGCGTTTCTTTTTTTCTATGTTATCGGTGCAAATTTTGAACGTTCCGTTTTTGTATTTTGTGACCGTTGCATTTTAGAAAGTTTTTAAAATCCACCCTTTGGGGTTTTGCTGCTTGCAGCTTTGTCGCTGTGGGGTCCGTCTGGTCTCAGGACGGAACCCTTAGTTCGTATGAATCTCTTTTTGACGATGAACTTTTTCAGGACGTGCCGTCTGTAAGCACTTCTTCGACGGTGCCTGCTTCATCGGCTCAACCGTCGGTGGCGGTTTCGTCTTCGTCAGAGGCGGCTGTGCCAGCCTCATCGGCTACGCCGGTGTCCTCGGCTAAAGCAGAGCCCTTGCCTGCTAAGGTCTCTTCGTCGTCGGTGAAGGCCGAATCTTCGCCTGAGCGAGTCTCGTCTTCGTCGGTTGCTCCTGTAGCGGCGGTGCCGATTTCTTCTGCGCAGGTTTCGCCTGCTCGTTCGTCGTCTTCTGTGGCTCCGAAGCCGTCCACGACTCCTGTATCGTCTGCTACGGTCGTGGTCTCGACTCCTGCATCGAGTGCTTCTGCAAAGAACGCTCCTGTGGCTAAAGCTTCTGAGGCTTCAGCCGAAGCTGCTGGCGATGTCGGTACGGAAGATTGGGCTCCTGCGGTCAAGTATCTCCCGACTCCCCAATCGACATCCCCGTTGGACGGATTGCTCCCGATGGGTGGCATTGGCATGCGTCGTGGCTTGATGAATACCTCGAAGGGGCAGATTTTCTCGCACGAAATTGACGTGGCGACTCGTGAAATCGACGTGACCGAAAAGCGTGTGAACACGGTGTCCCGCACGGATACGACTGTCCTTTGGACTTCGCATTACCCCGAACTTGCAGATTACGTCTCTGACATGTACGATATTGGCCGCAAGCGTTTGTGGCTCAATGGACTGGTGGGGCAGAGCGACGGTGGTTACGAAGCTCCCGAAACGGGTTCTGTCTTTGATATCTCGATTCCGGTGAACATGCCTGCGTGGATGAAGGACTTTGGCTTCAACAAACCGAAGCTCATGCTCAAGGGTTCGATGGATGTCCGCTTCAAGGGTTATGGCGAAAAGGACGATGCCGAAGGCAGCACCAAGACGAGCCTCTGGCCGTCTCCGTCGTTGGACTACAACCCGAGCTTCATGGTCGAAGGTAAGATCGGTCCTTACATCACGGTCGAAATCAAGAATGTGGATGAAGGTCTTGGTTCGCAGAACGAAGTTCGCGTGGTTTATGAAGAATCGTTCAAGGGCGAATTCGAAGACTACATCTTGCAGAGAGTCGAAGCGGGTACTACGAACTTGTCGCTTGCCGGTACGGAATTTACGGGTTACTCCGAAAACCACCAGGGCCTGTTCGGTATCAAGGCTGAATGGAAGCTGGGCGACTGGAGGCTTACGACGATTGCATCTCAGGATGGCGGTCAGCAAGAAGAATACTCCATCAAGGCTAACGAATCGACGACTGAGTTCCAGGTGACGGACAAGCAGTTCCTTGCATACCGTTATTACTTCTTGAACCACGAGGCGAGGAACAAGTACATTGACGAAGCTATTAAGGGCAATACGACTCCGAACTACGCTGCGACGAACTTGAGGTTGTACAAGAGAAGCGCGTTGAACGTCTCGTCCGATGTTATTGACGATGTGACGGTTGTTTATACGACTCCGCAGGGAGCGACTGTCGAGAAGGTTGTCAATCGCATGGTCGAGATTCCGTCGAGCGAATTTACTTATGATTCCAGAACGGGTATTGTAAAGATTAATGGCGTGAACCGCAATACGCTTGTGGCTGCAAGCTGGAGCGGCGATGGAACTGGCCGTGTCGGAACGACGCTTCGCGATGGCGGCAGGGCTGTGCTTATCCAGTGGGACGCTTCGCTTTCGGAACTCACGGATATCGACAAGTTGATGCTTCGTAACGTGTATTCGATTGGCATTTCGGATGCAAGTTCGAGCAACTTTGTTCTGCGCATGAAGGACAAGTCTGGCATTTCGGGCTCTTATCTCAAGACGCTTGGTCTTGCCGATGCAAAGAACGGAACGCCTTTGACTAGCGACGCTACGATTTTCACGAAGGATGCTTCGGGTAGCTACACTGGCGAAATGTGGCTCCCCTGTAAACAGTTTACAGATTCCATTTACAAGGGCGTTTCTAATCCTGTTGAACTTGCAAAGCAGAACTGCTTGGAACCGTTGCGCAACTTGGATTCTTCTGCGGCGATGGCTCAACTTTATACGTTGCCGGTCTATAACCTCCAGCGTTACACGAACCGTTTCTACTTTGAATCTGTGGGCAAGCGCCGCAATTCTACGATTAGCGTGCGCGACCCGAATTCGAGCTACTCCGTGAACAGCGGTAGCTGCATGGATATTTCTCCGGGGTCTGAAAAGGTGACTGCTGGTTCTACGACGCTTATCCGTGGAACGGACTACGAAGTCAACTACGAGTTGGGGCAGATTGAACTTTTGAGCGAACGCGCTCTTGACCCGAACAAGGAAATCAAGGTCAAGTTTGAATGTGAACCTTTGTTCGAAATCGACAACAAGTTGCTTTTGGGCGCTCGTGCGGAATTGCCTTTGGACTTGTACGGCTTAGGCGCTGGTTCTGTCTTTGGCGTTACGGCTCTTTACAGGAGCCAGAGCACGACTGCAGAAGTCCCGACGCTTGGCAACGAACCGTATTCGAGCTTCCTCTGGGGCGTGAACCTCCGCTTGCAAGATTCTTCGAAGGCTCTCACGGACTTGGTGAACGCAATTCCTGGCATCAACACGACTGCTCAATCGAACTGGAGATTCGAAGCGGAATTTGCAGGGAGCCGCCACAATGCGAATACGAGCCAAACCACGACAGCTCTTGTCGAAGACTTTGAATCGACTGCGACGGGTCTTGTGTATCCGCTGTCTAGGTTGTCTTGGTATCCGGCGTCTCCTCCGGGCGGCGACGACTCTACGTCTTATTCGACCTATATTGCAAATCAGGACTTCCGCCATCAGGGCGAATTTATCTGGCATAGCAACAACACGGAACTTTACAAGTACATTTATCCGAACGTCGGCAACTCCGATGTCGATAACCAGCACTTGACCGTGCTCAAGATGACGCTGCGTCCGAACGATAACTTGATGGGCAATTCTTGGGGCGGTATCATGCGCCCGAACGGCTCGTATTATCAGGACATGAGCGAGATGAAGTACATCGAGCTTGTCGCTCGCGGTAACTCTGGCTCTATTTACATTGACTTGGGTCTTGTCAGCGAAGATATTTCGATTAACGGTCACAGGCCGAACGGCGAATACGATGGCGAAAACCAGATTGGCATGACGACCGCGCAGCACGACAGGGGTCTTGACGGAAAGACTGGCGCAGACGAAGACAGAATCAAGTGGGATTGCCGCTTTGCGGATTGTAGGGACTCTGTTTATACGGTCTCGAACGTAGGCGCTTCGACGACGGATATTGCTCGCGACGACTTCAAGGACTACGACGAAGAAAGCGACCCGCCGGTAAATATTAACGGAACCGAAAACAACTTGGGCGAACGCGCTTACGATACCGAAGATATCAACAAGAACGGCTCCCTCGATACGGATATTAATTTTGTCCGTTACCGCATTGACTTGTCCGATACGAACTCGGCTAATTTCGAAAAGCTTTATAACGGCTGGCGCAAGTGGCGTATTCCGCTGAGCCAGTACGATACGATTGTCTCTCCGTCTGGAAACGGCTATAAGGAAATTCTTGCGGAATCCCACTTCACTCGTGTGTGGCTGGGTAGCCTTGCTCCGGGTGTCTCGGAAGCGAAGGTGCAGATTGTAAGCCTTGGCGTTCTGGGCAACGCTTGGGAAGAAACGACGGTTGCCGACCTTTATCGCACGACTTCTTCGGAACATTCGCAGATTGTCGAAGTGAACGGTGTCGAAAACCGCGTGACGGAATCGGTTGCTACTCGCGATACGACTTACCTCAAGGTTTCGACCATCAACAACCGTGAAAATTCCAACAAGTATTACAAGTCTCCAAATACGGTGACCGAACGCGATGCCGACTCTAACGCTCCGCTGAAAGAAACTGCGCTTGTGCTGGATTACCACAATATGAGTCCGGGGCAGGAAGTGGGCGTGACTCGCTTGTTTGAATCGGATACAAAGAACTTCTCGTCTTACAAGTCTTTGAAGATGGAAATCCACCATGATTCGAAGTCGAAGACGGATAAAGTCCCGGTACGTTTTGCATTGCAATTCGGCGAGGGTTCTATTGATGGTTCCAACGACTATTACGAATGGAGCTTCCGCCCGATTTGGTACAACTGCGAATCGGATACTTTGAAGGGCCGCCGCGAAGATTGCCACGAACAGAACTGGATTGACAACGCCTTTGCGATGGACCTTGTCGATTTCTCGGATTTGAAGCGTGGCCGCCATCCGCCGTATTTGGAACCGATTGTGAAAAAGCTGAAAGGCGAACGCGAAGAAAAGCGTGAAGAACAGCTCCGCTTGGTGGGAAACCCCTCTATCACGAAGGTCGATTGGATTCGCTTTGTGATTATTGCGGACTCCAACGCTTCGCCGAAGGATCTTGAAGGTACGTTCTGGCTCAATGACCTCCGCTTGTCTGAAATGGATACGGAATGGGGCTATGCGGCTCGTGTCAATGGCCAGGTGAACTTTGCAGACTTTATTTCGCTTTCGGGCGCAGTGCGTTACCAAGACGGCGACTTTGCGACACTTTCTTCGTCGGGACGTTCTCCGAAGCCAGACATTGCCACGGCTGCTTCGCAGCTCGATGTTTCTGCCGACATCTCTATTGCGCTCAACAAGTTCTTAGACGATTCTTTGGGATTCCACATCCCGATGTCGTTTAGCTACCACAGCATGACCAAGCGCCCGTACATGAAGCCGACGGACGACATGATTTTGCGTAAGAGCAGCTTTGTCGATTTGACGGGCGACATGTTCCAGAACGATCTTGCCGTGACTTCGGATGAAAAAGAAAATGAATTGAGAGACTCTGCTGAATCCAAGGGCTACCAATCGTTTGTGAGCGAAAAGAGCTTTAGCGTGAGCTACCACAAGGATTACAAGGCTAGCGATTCCAAGCTTGGCGAATTCTTTAAGCAGGCTTTCTTGGAACGTCCGGCGCTCAGCTATTCTTACCACCAGTCCGAAGGTCGCGCGACGACTTCGTCCGACTCCACGTATTCTTACCATACGTTGCTAGAATATAAGCTGGGCACGTTTAGCATGTTCAAGTTCAAGCCGTTCGAAGGCTTGGAAAAGATTTCTTGGCTCAAGGATCTTTCGAAGACTGAATTTGAACCGTGGCCGCAGACGTTCGACTTGACGCTCTTTGATTTTAACTATGTGCGCTATGTGAACCAGACTCGCGACCCTGACTTTGTGGAACCGCAGGTCGATAAGGTGGTGACTTACACTGCTGAACTCAACCACAAGTTGAACATGCGCTGGAACATTTTCTCGTTCCTCTCGGCTAATTACGCGATTAACATCAGGCGTGACATGTTTGGCGGTGGCGACCGCGAAGCATTCACCAAGGAAAACTTCTTTACCACCGCCGAAGGCGGACTCTTTGCTAGCGGTTACATTTTTGACCACGACCACTCGGATAGAAAGGTTTACGTGTCTCGCGACAGTCTTGTGATTATCCCGGTGGATACCGTTGCGAAGGGCGACTTGAAGATTGACCTCCAGAACCCGGACTCTTACGAAATCCGCTACGATACGACGGAATTCTACAAGGTCGATAGCGTGGGCCATCGCGAATACGGTCGTGCATACGGCATTCTGCGTAACGAACGTTCTAGAAACCAGCAGTTGAGAATTAATTTCAACCCGAAGCTGATTCCGTTCATTCCGTTCAATATGCAGTTCTCCTCTGACTTTAACCAGCAGAAGAGCATCCCGGACGACTTTGATTTTTACGACCAGACGAATGTCGCGAAGAACTACTGGACGATTTCGCAGACGAACCGCTTTGAATTTACTCCGACGCTCAAGATTTTGGAGTTGGCGGATTTGTTCGGAAAGGAAAATGCAGTATCGAGCTTCTTGAACAAGCTCAAGTGGCGCGAAGTGAAGTTCAACTGGAATGCAAGCACGAACACTGTCGGTGAAAACTTTACGCTGGCACAGCTCTACGAAGAACAGGGTGTGACTCCGTTCCAGTATTACCTCTATGGTTTGGGCTTTGGCAACGGTCATCGTGGACGCGGTCTTTGGAATATTATGACTGGCGACATGGGGCTTACCAGCCGCGATGACTTTACTGGATTCTCGCAGTACAGAAACAAGAATGTGGATACGCTCGTTTATCAGGGCAGTTTCCGCAATTCTGTGTCTCGTTCGTTGCAGATTTCGACAGGGCTTACGCTGCCGTTCTGGGATATTTCTTTGACGGGCGATTTCCAATGGAAAGAAGACTTTGCGCAGTCTCGCGAATATCCGCTTTACATCGATACGACGACGACGCTCCCGAAAATCGGCGTTGGGCTTTCTATCCCGAATATCGCTCAAAAGGTTTCGTTCCTCAACAGCTTCCGCAGCGTGAGCTTGAGCAATCGCTTTGATTATAGCCGCACGGTGACGAAGCGTCCGTTCCAGAGTGCCGAAGATTCTTGGGCTAACGTTTGGAACTTCAACCCGCTTGTGAGAATTTCGTTCCTCACGCAGAGCAATTTGCGTATCGAAAACAGCGTCCGCATGAAGATTGAATCGACGGACCGCCGCCCGAAGGACGAAGTGATTGGCAACCCGTGCTTCCCGGATGAATCGGTCACGAATTGCACGGATACGACGAGCTACTTCCTTGAAACGCCGTGGATTCCGACTGCGCTCTACAACGACTTTGCGATTAACGTCGGCGACGACTTTACTATCACGTATCCGCTCAAGCTCGACAAGGGATTCCAGCTTTGGAAGTGGTACTTTAAGCTCAAGAACAATATTGACTTGAAGCTTACTGCTGGTTACGACTACAAGAAGACTATCCGCAAGGAATATACGCCTGTGAACGGCTATGACAAGTTCAATGCGGAATCTGGAACGGATGGAATCTTTAAGCAGTGGTCTTATGATTCGGGTATCCCGGAAGAATACCGCACGGTGTATAAGCCGAAGCTGGAGCTCTCTTACCGCACAGTTCCGTCGCGCGTGCACGAATGGTTTATCCGCCCGAGCGCTTCTTACACGTTCAACAAGATGGCTTCGCTGAGTTCTTACATCGAGTATAGGCAAATCCATGAAAAGTTGGATGACGAGACGGCTCACATGCGCCAGATTCTCCAGTTCGAACTTGCATTGATGTTGCGCTTTGACTAGCCGCGTAGCCGCTAGTTACTAGTTAATAGTTACTTCGTCCTTCGGACTAGTTACTAGAAGAATCTAAAAGAAAAAATCTAGTAACTAGTAACTCAGAACTAGGAACTGTTGCGTAGCAACGAAGAATCCATGAGGTTGAAAAATGAGTAAGCTGAGAGTAGTTGTCGGTATGAGCGGTGGCGTGGATTCGTCCGTTGCCGCTTTGCTTTTGCAACAGCAGGGCTATGAAGTCGTGGGCGTGACGCTCCGCGTTTTGCCCGATGTCGATAGCACCTTCGATGCCGAAAACGACCCGAGCGTGCTCCGTGCAAAGATGATTGCTGAAAAGCTGGGCATTGAACACCATGTGGCGAACTGCTCCGATGCTTTTACTGGCGAAGTCCTGAGACGTTGCCATGCGGACTTTTCGCGTGCGAGAACGCCTAACCCTTGCTGCTACTGCAACCGTTTTATCAAGTTTGGCTGGATGATGGATTACGCAAAATCCTTGGGTGCCGATTTTTTGGCGACAGGGCATTATGTGCGTATCGAAGAAATTAATGGCGTTCGCAGGCTTTTACGCGGACGCGACCCCGGCAAAGACCAGAGCTACTTTTTGTTCTGGGTTCCCGATGAACGCCGCAATCATGTGCTCACGCCGCTCGGAACGTATGTGAAGAGCGAAGTTCGCGAAATCGCCGAACAGAACGGATTCGTGAACGCGAAGACGGGCGACAGCCAGGACATTTGCTTTGATATTTACGGCTCGCAATACACGGAGTTCCTCAAGGACCGCTTTGGCGAGATGACGCGCCCGGGCCGCTTTGTCGATGAAAAGGGCAAAGTTTGGAATACGCACGACGGGTTCCACAAATACACCGTGGGGCAGCGAAAGGGGCTTGGCGTGGCGATTGGCGTGCCCGCGTTTGTGAAACACGTAGATCCCGAAACGGGCGATATTTTAGTGACTGGTGACAAGTCGGCTGTTTGCTTTGACCACGTGGAAATGATGAATTGCGAATGGCACGGCGGTCGCCGAGAGGTCGGAACTTCGTTCCGTGCCGAAGGCATGGTGCGTTACCGCCAACGTCCTGTCGGTTGCGAAGTGACGATTGTCGATGAGGATAAGGCTGTCGCCGTCTTTGACGAGCCGCTTTTTGCTGTGACACCTGGTCAGTGTGCCGTCTTTTACGATCGCGACATGGTGCTTGGTGGCGGCCAGATTGTGTAGCTGTGAGGTCGGTCCTACGGCCCTTTGAGGTATGAGCAATGAGCAGTGAGGCAAACGTGTCATCTTCGCTTCCCGCGTCATGGCGAACCTGATCCGCCATCTAGTCGGATGTCTTGGAGATTCCCCATTAGTTTGCGTCTCTATAATTTGGTATATTACGTTCAAATGAAATCTTTTCGCCGCTTATTGATTGTTCTTTTGCTCGCGTTGTCCTCGCTTTTTGTCGGGTGCGCCTCTACATCTGACATGAAAGTTCTTGTGTCGAATTACAGAGACGATTACTCCATTTACTGCGATGGGGAGCTGGCTTGCCCTACAAGCTATGGCTGCGTCGTTTCGGTTTCTTTAAAAAAAGATAAAGTTGAATTGGAAGCTCGAAAAAATGAAAGAACTTACGGGCGATTGTTTGTTAATCGTGGCGAAGATTCGTACGAATTTAACCCTTGGCTGTTGCATCGCTGGCCGTTTTTATTGTCTAGAACATCTAGGTCCGATGTGAGTTTTTTCTTTATTGCCGGGATGATTGACGTTATGATTCTTCCGGTGGCTATTGTAGAAGCTGTCGTTCCTAAAAAAGAACCGGGAAAATTCCCGGAAGCAGTAGTCATCCCCATAGACTCCAGTTGGGTGAGCCCGTGGGAAAAGCCAGTCAGCCTTGAGCAGTGAGTCTTGATTTTTGAGTAGTGAGTAGTGAGGTCTGTCGCACCATAGAGTTCATGGTGCCTCACCTTCGTGAGGATGATTCAAGCCCAGATCCTTCGACTTCGCTCGGGATGACAAGTCGCTGCACATCCCTCAAAGCGAAGCGACCTCACACCTCATTGCCCATAGCTACTTCACGATTCCTACGTCGCTGAGTTTCACGAAGCCACGGATTTTTTCGCCGAGGCGGATCTCGGCGAAGTTACCTTGTTCGCCAACGACCTCGAAGCTTGTTCCTTCGCTGAGCGTGTTGAGCGTTTGCGACTTGTCGCTCGGGGCGCTAGTCACGTCGGCACTGTTGGCGGTAACAACGCCTGTAATGTCTGTTTCAAGGACAACCATTTTGTAGAGAGCGCTAGCGCCGATGGTGCAAAGGACGATGCTCATTGCAAATACGGCACCTGTGCAGATGTTCTTTCCGCGGCTGCCGTTTACAAAGCGGCGGGCGAGAATCACGAGCGCGATTGCCCAAAAGAGGACGAGCGAAATGTTCATTTGACTCTTGAGCGAAATGGCGTGGTGCAAATCCTTCAAGCCTTCGAGAATCGGATTTTCTTCTTCGTCTTCTTCTTTGTCCTTGGTCTTTGTTTGAGCAAAGTTCAAGTTATGCTGGATGTCGTCGTCGCTCGGGTGCAGGCGGAGTGCCGACTTGTAATAGAAGATGGCGAAGCCGATTTTTCCGCTGCGGTAGTAGGCGTTGCCTAGATTGTAGAACAGGTCTGCGTTGACGACTCCTTCATCGACGCATGTACGCCATTCGTCAATGGCGCGTTCAAAATCGTTTTCGTTATACGCTTTGGTTCCGGCTTTGATGCCTTTACATGTGGGGGCTGCAACACTAGCTGTTGCCATAAGCAAAAGTGCTGTCGCAATCGTTATAAAAATTCTATTCAGTTTCATAAAATCTTCCTTCTAGAGTCATTCTGTTATCCTGGAGCAACGCGATAGGATCCATCAAGTTACTTCAAGAGATTCCCGCTCGCTTCGATTGTGCTCAGGGCAGGCTGTGGCGGGATTGACTGTTCTAAAGTTTCAAAGCCTCGCAAAGTTTTTCGACATCTGCAAGCATTAAAGACTGTTCCTCGGTCGTGGTAGAAACCGGCGCGAAGCGGACGAATGCGCACTTTTCGAGCCAGCTGTCGATGGCATCGATGGTTTCGCTCTTGACTTTCAACTTGGCTAATTCTTGCTTCATTTGCGGGCGGGTCATGCCCTTGAATTCGATGTTCGTCAAGTTGCTGAGGTAGTCGATAAGCCCGTTTTCGAGTGCCGCGTAGAATCCCTTGCCGTCGCCCTTCTTGAGCGCTTCGCGGGCGTTTGCAAATTTTTCCTTGAGGAGTTTGTTTGCTTTGCCTTTGCGGACAAGCGCTGTGTCGCTGTTGCGCTTGCGCTTGCGTGTAATGGCGAAGTTTGCGATCAAGTAGAACGGAATCGCGGCGAGGAACAAAACCCAGAACGTTACGCTTCTGTGCGGAGTCGTTGTTTCGGATTTGTCTGTAATGGGGTGGATAAAGCGGATGTCGCTGCCGAGGAATTCAATTTCTTGCTTTTGAACGACGGGAGCGGAAGTGCCTGTTGTCGCGGACGGCTGGTAAATCGGTTCGGCTGGGGCGTCGCCTTTTTCGACTTCGATTGTCCATGGGCCTGCCGCTGCTGTTTCGTATTTACGCTTTGCAGGATTGAACCAAGAATATGTAATGGCTGGAATTTCGAACGTGCCTTTTTTCTTGGGGTAAAGGAAGACCTTGATTTCTTTGGTGGTAATGACCTTTACGCCTTTGACTTTTTTGTTGATGCTGTTTTCGGGGGGCACGGAGCGGAATTCGCTGAAGTCGGGGAGCTTGGGGTCGGTAATTGTCCCTGGAGTGCCGTCGCCTGTGATGTTGATGGAAAGCGTGAGGGCTTCGCCCACCTTGAGGTTCGTCTTGTCGAAGTCGGCGTTAAAGCTGTAAGAGCCGACCATCCCAGAGAAGTTTTCGGGCTTGCCTTCGGTCGGGAGGGGGAGAACGGTTATGTTCAGCGGAGCGGTGGAGGTTTCCGTTTCGATGGATTCCTGCTTGACGCTACGGCTAGAGAAAGACATGCTGCCCATTTGCTTCTTTTCTTCGACAACTTTGGGCTCGCCGAGCTTGGTGTACTTGAACTTGAATGGAGGAATTTGCAAGTCGCCGCTCTTGGTCGGGCTTAGCCATGCAAATCGCGTGGTGGCTTTCATTTCGCGGCGGGTGCCTTCGACGGGCTTGAACTCCATGTTCGAAAGGTCGTTGCGGTGGACGATGAAATCATTGCCTGTGCTCATGTCGGTCGCTTGGAGACCGCCTTGGAAATGTTCGAATGTGTGCAGGCTGAGCGTTACGCTGAACTGCTCGCCTTCGTAAATGGATTTTTTGCTCGGGGTGAGGCTAACGGCTAGCGCGTCGTCGTTATAGGAACGCTGCACGTTGACTGGAATTTTGTTGCTTATGATGTTCGGTTCGCCGCCGATGTTCCAAATCAGCTGTCCAAGGTCTTGCAAACCCGTTTTTTTAGGGGCTCTAATCTTGAACGAATAGACTCGGGCTTTGTAGGCCCTTCCGCCGCCACCGAAGAACGAATTGAAAATGTCGTCCATGTCGGGACGCATGACTTGGTCGGAACTGTCGATTCCGAGAAGCTTGAAGTTGTTTTTTGTGTCCAAACGGAACGTGCCCCTATTTTGCGGCAGTTCTTGCAAGGGGACAATAAATTGCAAATTGAATGTCTGACCGGCTTCGATGCGGTCGCTATCGACTTGGAGAGATGGTTTTGCGTTTACAAGTGCTGTTAAACCGAGACATAAAAGCAAAAATCGTTTCATGCCACATAATTTACCAAATTTCAGCGAGCGAGATGGGGGCTATGTCTGGATTTTTACTCGACTTCGATGGTCCACGGACCTGCGGATGCTTTTTCGTATCTTTTGATAGCGGGGTTGAACCAAGAATACGTAATGGCTGGGATTTTAAACGTTCCCGTGCTCTGCGGATAAAGCATCGCTTTGATTTCTTTCGAGGTGACGACTTTTGAATCTTCGATGTTCTTGTTTGCTTTTGCTTCGGAGATTTCCCAACGGATGTTTCTTAATTCGGGAAGTTTCGGGTTTGCGATTTCCCCTATCGCGCCGTCGCCGCTGATGTTGAAGGTTAATGTGAGCGAATCGCCCATTTTAAGATTGGTGCGGTCCAAGTTTGCGCTGAATTTGTATGAACCGACCATTCCCGAGAAGCTGGAGGGCTTGCCTCTGTTCGGGAGCGGGAGGACTTTAATGGAGATAGGAGCGGTGTATGCCACTTGTTCGACTGTGTCGCGAGTGGTTCCGAGAATGGTTTTTGAGGTGTAGTTGAACAGGAGGGGCGGAATTTGGATAGTCCCGCTTTTGTTCGGGGAGAGCCACCATACAAGTTGTGACGTTAACTGATTTTCGTTGGTGCCTTCGATGGGGTTGCTTTCTATTTTAGGATCTTCGTTGCTGAAAGAGGCGAAGTCATCGCCGAAGTTTACGCTGTCGGGGTATAGAGAGTTGCTTATAACGTTTTCGTACGAGTGCAACTCGTAGCCGATGCTGAACTGTTCGCCTACATAAACGCTTTGTTTGCTTAAAATTATGCTTGCTTCTAAGGCTGGGGCTTCTGCGGCACGGAAGAGTGTTACCTGATGTTGGTCGCTAATGATGCTCAGCTTGCCGTTCGCTTTCCAAAGGAGCGATCCGAGGACTAACCGACCGGTCTTTTGCGGGGCTTTCACCTCGAACGTATAGACTTGCGCGATGTCGGGTGCTCCGCTTTGATCTTTGTTTAGCCTACTGAAGAACGAATCGTAAGGAATTTCTTCTTTTGCGCTGTCTAGCGCAAGCAGTTTAAAGCCGTTGGTGGTTTTGAGCTGCGGCTTGCTTCTATTTTGTGGCAGGTATTTTAATGGGACTATCAGTTGCAAATGGAACGTTTGACCGGCTTCGATGCGGTGCTCTTTTATCGTTATTTTGAACGATGCGTTTGCGAGCGCTGCTAAACTGAGGCATAAAAGAAAAAAGCGTTTCATGTGCGCAATTTAGAAAAATTCAGGGTGCGAGATGGGCTTTTCTGTTTAAAAACGGAATGAAAAGAATCTTGTATTGCAATAAGCGTCGGCCAAGGATAATTGTCTTCGCAAAAGCCTGCAAGGTGAGTGTCGCACAGGGCTGCTCGCAGACCTGTATGACCGAACCGTAGCGGCGGACGCCGTAGGCGTCAACTCCGAGCTGGGGCCCCTCCCGCATGAATGACTTGTTA